>NZ_LN650648.1:2127771-2431738 GCF_900002575.1 Romboutsia hominis
TTCCATACATAAAAGCATAGTCATTACTTTTGTTACACTAGCTGGTGGCAACTTTTCATGTGCTTGTTTTTCATATAAAACTTTTCCGCTACCTACATCCATAAGTACTGCGGATTTTGAGGATACATTTATGTTTCCCGTATCATTTGCAAAACTTGTATTAATAGGTATAATAGCCATTATAAATGCAACTAATATACTAGCTAGCTTTTTCATATTATACACCTCTTATGCTTAAGTTATATTAATTTTGATTATTTAATTTGTTAGAAAAATAAGTCTTATGTTCTTCTACTCTTTTTAAATGATTAGCTAAAACTTCATTTACATGTGCATTTTCTATTATTTCAAATGCATCATCATAAGTCATCCCATAATCAGCTGCAACTTCCATTTTTAGTTGCTTTAGAGCTTTTTTTGCATTTTGCTTGCTCATATTTTTACCTCCTATTAGTAAATTTCTATATGTTTTTATCTTTTACTAATATAAGGTATTTATGATTGTTATTTTTTGTAATAAAAAAAGGACTTAACTTTAAGTCCTTTTTAGTAATTTATTATTTCTTCTTCTATTTCAAATATTAATGCATCAGTATTATCTTCTATAAAGTTTATTATTTTTTCTTTTATTGAATCACACATACTAAATTCTAAACTTATACTACATATTCCTATTGATATTATCTGATGAACATCTTGATTATCTACTTCTATAATAGATACATTAAAATTATTTTGTAGTTTTTTTATTATACTTTTTACTATCATTCTTTTTTCCTTAAGGGAATGAACCCAATTTGCTCTTAAACTTATTTTTAAGACTAGTATCTTCATATATTATTTTCTCCTTAGTGAGTCTATGAAATTTATTAATAGTATTTCTATTTATAATCCTTTTCAACACTTTTAGCAAGTATTTTATTTATATCATCCATCATAGATTTAAATTTTTGCTCACTATTTAAGTAGTTATATAATTTTTTATTATTAGATACCTTTTTTCCTACAGATTCTAATTTCATAATGACTTTTTTATCTACCTCTTGGTTTCTTAGTACATATCCTTGTGCTTTAATTTGAATATCTTGATATTCCTTTAAAAGTTTTTCACAAGATTTATCTTTTTTTACTTCATTCATATTTTTTCTAAAGTCTTTATATTCCTTACTATTTCTTATTTCATTTGCTAATTTCATAGCGCTATCTTTTACTGACATAGTTTCCCCCCATAAAAAAAGATTGAATATAATAAATTATATTCAATCTTTTCTAATTATACCTCCATTATTATAGGAAGTATCATAGGATTTCTCTTTGTTCTTTGGTATAAATATTCTTTTAAGTTTTCTTTTATACTATTTTTTAAATAAGCCCACTCTTTAATATTTTTATCTTCGCAGTCTCTTAATACATCTTTTATAACATTTTTAGCTCCATCCATTAAATCTTCAGATTCTCTTACATATACAAATCCTCTAGATATTATGTCTGGTCCTGCTAATACTCTTCCTTCTTCTTTAGATATAGTAACTACAACTATCATAAGTCCATCTTCTGATAAATGCTTTCTATCTCTTAAAACAATGTTTCCTACATCTCCCACACCTAATCCATCAACTAATACATTTCCTGTTTGTATAGTTCCTGTTACCTTAGCTGAATTTCTATCTATTTCTAAAACATCTCCTGTTTTATTTACAAATATATTTTGACTAGGCATACCTAATTCTTCTGCTAGTTCCGCATGCTTTTTAAGCATCCTATACTCACCATGTGCTGGCATGAAAAACTTAGGTCTAGCTAATCTATGGATTAACTTTAATTCTTCTTGCTTAGCATGTCCTGATACGTGTATGTCTACTTCATCATAGACAACTTCTGCCCCTTTTTCAAATAAGCAGTTTATTACTTTAGATATTAATTTCTCGTTTCCTGGTATTGGATGAGCTGATATTATTATAAAATCTCCATTTCTTATTTCCACTTTCTTATGATCAGAACTTGCCATTCTAGCAAGAGCTGACATTGGCTCTCCTTGAGAACCTGTAGTTATTATAACTACTTCACTATCTTCATATCTGTGAAGATCGTTTAGATCTATTAGCATATTTTCAGGTACGTCTAAATATCCTAATTCACTAGCAACGCCTACTACATTTACCATAGATCTTCCTGAAACTGCAACTTTTCTTCCAAATCTTTCTGCTGCATTTATTATTTGTTGCAATCTGTGTATATTAGATGCAAATGTTGCAACTATTATTCTATTATTTTCAGCTTTTCTAAATAAATCATATAATCCTAATCCTACTGTCTTTTCAGATAATGTAGATCCTGGTCTTTCAGCATTAGTACTATCAGCTAACATTAAAAGTATACCTTTTTTACTTAGCTCACATATTCTATGCATATCCATTACATCCCCATCAATAGGTGTTAAGTCTATTTTAAAGTCACCTGTATGATATATTATTCCTTGATCTGTATGAACAGCTATAGAACAAGCATCCGGTATACTGTGATTATTTCTTATGAATTCAACATCCATATGATCTAACTTTATTATTTGTCTTGGTGTAGTAACGTTTAACTTAACGTTATTTAACTTATGTTCCTTTAACTTAACTTGTATAAGACCTATGCTTAACTTAGAACCGTACACAGGTACATTAATTTTTTTAAGTATATAAGGAAGCGCTCCTATGTGGTCTTCATGTCCATGTGTGATGAATATACCCTTTATTTTATCTCTGTTTTTGATTAAATAAGTTATATCTGGTATAACTATATCTACCCCTAACATATCATCATCTGGAAAACTTAACCCCGCATCTATAACAATTATTTCATCTTTGTATTCGATAACTGTCATGTTTTTGCCGACTTCGTTAAGACCGCCTAGTGCCATTACTTTTATCTTATTGGCGCTTTTTTTGAACAACTGCATCATCTCCTCTATGTCTATTCAGTTTTTATTAAAATTTCAACACGTTCTAAAATTTTAAATAATATCGATTCACGCACTCTTTACCAGTTATTATCATTGTACCATAATTTCATCAATAAATTAAGTAGTATTTGAAATACATTTATTGTATTATTTTGACAAAGTCAAATTATTCTGATATTCTCAAACTATAAAATAAAATATTATTATATACTTAAATATGCATTTTATTTAGGTATTGATTAAATAAAATTTAGCGATAAATATACATTATATTTATCTAAATTATAATGGGAGGTTTTATGAGGGGTAAAACTCATTGTACTATAGGTGTTTTAAGTGTTATTCAAGCCTCATTATTATTTAATATACCAATATCTATTTTTAATATCATATTATCTGCATTTTTCTCTATTCTACCAGATTTAGATGAATCAAATTCAATAGTATCTGAAATGTTTTTAAAAAAGAATACTTCTAAGTTTATTTTAAAAATCACAATATATTTGATAAATGTATTTATATTTTTTATATCACTTAAAATAAATGATAACTTTTTTTTAAGCTCATTAATAACATTTATATCTATTTTTATAATAGAGTCAAAGCTTAATCATACTTTCTTAAGAAAAGTATTTATATCATTAATATTTATACTTCTCGGATTTTGTCTTTATTTAGTTAATATTAAAATATACTTTTCTATATTTTGCTTTATGCTTGCCACATTTCCTTGGCTAAAACATAGAAGTTTTTCTCACAGTATATTTGCAATAATTATAGTATATTTTTTATTAAAACAAATCGAGCTAATAACTAATATATTAAATTTATCATTTTTTGGAACTATAAGTTATGCTAGTCATATATTTTTAGGAGATTTATTTACAAGATCAGGTATTCCTCTTTTATATCCTATTAGTGATAAAAAGTTTTCTCTAGGATTTTTTAAAGTAGGTGGCTTTTTAAATAACGCTATAGAAATAATATTTATTATGATTTTAACTACATTGGTAGTTTTCACTATAATAAATAAGTTTAATTTATTAAATTTATCAATATTATAATAGTATTTATTAAAAAATACTTAAAATATTAAAGCTTAGTTGTATATAAAAAAGATATTAACACAATTTGTGCTAATATCTTTTTTAATTCTAAATTATAGCTACTATAAATATTCAGTAACTACACTAGTAATATTTAAATTAATAATTTTATGTAAATTGTTAATTAGAGCATATATGTTTTATTTTTTGTTATTCTCAACTTCATTAAACTTAGAATTTAATATTAATATATCCACTCTTCTATTTTTAGCCTTACCTTCTACTGTATTATTATCAGATTTTGGTCTATATTCTGAATAACCTATTGCTGATATTTTTTGAGGATTTATTCCACCATTATTTATTAAAATCTGCGCTACGTTACTAGCCCTCATTACTGATAAATCCCAGTTAGATTTAAATATTTCATTGTGCATAGGCACATTATCTGTATAACCTTCAACTCTTATATAACTATCCTTTACTAAGGATTTATTTATAATCTCACTTATTTTAACAAGTTTATTAACTTGATCTGGTTTTACGTCTGCTTTACCACTATTAAAGAATAATGAATCATTAAAGCTAACAACTAATCCTCTTTTTTCTATTGTTGTATTAACACTACCTGAAAGATTATTTTCTTTTAGATACTTATCTAACTTTTCTTTTACTTTCTCTAACTTTTCATTTTCACTTAGGCCATTTCCAGTTTCTCCACCCATATTGCTTCCAGTATCTGCTATAGCTGTTCCATCACCCATAGCCTCATTTAAAGCAGTTGTAAGTTTTTCATATTTCCCTTTATTTATACTACTCATTGCATACATTATAATGAAAAATATCATTAATAATGTTATAAAGTCTGCATAGGAAAGCAACCAACGTTCATGGTTTTCATGCTCTTCTTCTTCTTCAAATCTATTTCTTTTTTGCATGATTAACCCTCCAATTCAACGTGTTCTAAATATCTTTCTTCTAACTTAGCTTGATCCTTTTTATCTAAAAAACCTTTAAGAGTTTCTATAAATATTGTTGAGCTTACTTCTTGTTGAATTAATGTTATACCTTCCATTATAATTTCTTTTTCTAATTGTTCATTTTTTCCTAAATTTTTAAGTCTAGTTCCAATTGGAAGGAATATTAAGTTGGCACTTCCAAGTCCATAAAGAGTTGCTAAGAATGCAGCCGATATACTACCTCCTAGTGCATTCATATCTGCACTTGCTAGTCCTCCAAGAACGTGTATAAGACCTAAAACTGTACCAACGATACCCATAGTTGGTGCTGTTCCTCCAGCAGAGTCAAATATAGCTGCACCAACCTTATGTCTTTTAAAACTCATTGATGCTTCAATTTCTAACATATTTCTAAGCTCTTCAGGGTGAACCCCATCAATAGCTGATAAAAGTGCCTTTTTCATAAAAGGATCCATTTTTTCTTCTTCGTCTACTTCAGCTTCAATACTTAAAAAACCTTCTTTTTTTACTTTGTCTAATACATGATTAAGATATGCTATTACTTCTACTAAGTCTGCTGATTTTCTAGTAAAAGCAACTTTTAAAATTCTACCTATATTTTTTAATTGTTTAGGAGTAAATGATGTACCTAAGGAACCAATTGTTCCTCCAAATACTATTACAAGAGGCGTCCAAGAAACAAGAGCACTAGCATGCCCTCCTTCACCCATGAAACCTAGTAATAAAAATCCAAAACCTAAAAATAATGATATTAAACCAGTCATAATTCAATGTCCCTTCTATATTTTTTGTATCTTTAGAAAGCTTTACTATACTAATATTTATAATTTATATTATCGGCTTTTATCATCATATATTAAGTATGTTTTTATATATTTAACATGTTTTTATTTATATAGCTTATGTAGCTTTTATACATTATTAAGTAAACACATTTAATAAATATCCATAATCAAAAAGGCATCTATCTTTTGATAGATGCCTTTTTATCTAGTAAAAAATATAATTATATTTTTATTTAGAACAATCTTCACATAGTCCGTAAAACTTTAAATCATGATCCATTATTTCAAATTTGTATGTTTCTTGTATTTGTCTTTCGATTGAGTCTAGTAAATCTTCTTTAACCTCTATTATCTTTGAACAGTTTTTACATATTAAATGATGGTGATTATGGCTATCTTCTTTATCTAGGCATATTTCATATCTTATACATCCATCGTCTAAGTTAAGCTTTGATATAACCCCAACATCATCTAATAACTGCATAGTTCTATAAACTGTTGCTAATCCGATTTCAGGACAATCTACTCTAACTAAATCATATATTTCTTCACTGCTTAAATGTTTATCTGTATTTTTTATAAGTATTTCAACTATTGCTCTTCTTTGTGGTGTTATTTTAAATCCTGTTTCTTTTAATTTATCTTTTAATAACTCCATTGTATTCATATAATATCACCCTTATTTTCAATTGATAATCTTTATTAATTATTTTATTTGATAATGGCCATTTTGTCAATAATTTATAGACATTTTATTTGTTATATATAAAACCATTTAGAATTTTCAGATTTTCTTCTTTGTCCCACTTTATAACATACTTTTTACTTTCATTGCTTATACCTTCATCTCTATACTTTTCTACTGGAAACTCCAATTGCTTTATCTCATAATTAGCTAACTTTTGAGATATTAATGCTAATTTAAATATTTTATCAATAGATATATTTACATCTATATGTTTAACTACACTACTTATAACCTTTGGATAATCTTTTAAAGGTATATTAGTTAATTTGTTTGCTATATCAGTTAATATTTTTCTTTGTCTTTCATCTCGCTTATAAATGGTATCCATCTTCCTTATTCTTGCATAAGCAAGAGCTTGGTATCCATTTAATTTATTATTTCCTACTTTGTCTATATACTTTATATTACCCTCATTTTGAGAATTTAAATCATAACAGACTTCTATAGTTTTATTAAGGTATTCTATTTCTTTTTGACTAACGTCTACTTCTACCCCTCCTATAGTATCTACTATTTCTATAAATGATTTAAAATCTACTACTGCATAATCCTTTATATCTAAATTAAAATTATTATTTATTGTTTCTAAAAGTAGTTTTTCCTTACCATAAGCATATGCATGATTTAATTTTTCATATCCTATATTAGGTATATTAACTAATGTATCTCTGGCTAGGGACGTAAGCCTTAGAGCTTTATTTTTAGTATCTATAGTTAGTATTATCATACAATCAGACCTTGATGGTTTATTAGTATTTGAACTATCTGTCCCAATTAGAAGTATATTTTCAATATCATTTTTACTATTTTCTAAACTACTATTTTCTAATGAGTCAATCTTTTGTGTTATACAAATAAGTATTATAAAAAGACATAATATAAATTTTTTCATTATCATTACTCCTTATTCTTATTTGTAAATATTTTGCCTCACTATTATATTTTTACTCAAAAAATTTACTATGCTTAAGCGACGTATCGACGAAATATTTCATTTTACCAATTATATATCTTATCTAACTTATGTTTGCATCAATCTCTCAAACTAAGTATCAGTAAAATATTTTAAATTTTATATATTAAACTACTATAAATTATCCTAAAACTAAATAGTTTATAATACCTTAATATATAAAAAACTACCTATTGCTAGGTAGTCTTTTTATTATTCTTCGTCTTCGTCGAAGTTTAATCCTTCTTCTTCCATTAATGTGTTGTATACATCAACAACTATTTCATATTCTTTGTCATCTTCTAATGGAACTAATATTTCGCCTTCTTCATCTTGGTCAATTCTAAATACTAAAGCTTCTTCTGTTTCTTCTTCTAAAGGAACTAATATAGCATATTCTTTTCCTTCTGCTTCTAGTGTTAATATTATTTCAAAAGCACTTTCTTGGCCATTTTCATCGATTAAGTTTATTATATTTTCTTGCATGTTATCCACCTCTAATTCTATTTATTAACTATATTATATATCATAAACTAGTTAATTTATATATATTTTAAAAATTTCTTTGTCTATCTAAGTATCCTTGAAGTATTATTACAGCAGCTACCATATCTATAACACTTTTTCTATTTTCTCTTCTAACATTACCTTGTATAAGTGTTCTTTCTGCTGCTACTGTTGATAATCTTTCATCCCAGTATTCTATTGTTATTCCCGTTTCTTCTTGTAATAATTCACAAAACTTTATTACTTTTTCACCTTGTGGACCTAATGTTCCATTCATATTCTTAGGTAACCCTGAAACTATCTTAGTTACTTGTCTTTCTTTTATTATTTCTTTTAATGCTTCTATGTCTTTTTTCTTCCCTATTCTCTTTACTGTTTTAACTCCTTGTGCTGTAAGACCCATTAAGTCACTAACTGCAACTCCTATAGTCTTATCACCAACATCAAGTCCCATTATTCTTCCGTCTAGCATTTTTTTCTCCTTAAATTTTAAGATAGGTCAGGTTTTAACCTGACCTTTATGGTTTAATTTTTATTGTCTTCTTTGTTAAATATTATCATATTTATACTTATAATTATTATTGGTATAAGTATGTATATTGATGCAGTTGAAGCTGCTACTATTCCTGAGTCATTAACTAAAAGTGTAACTATACATCCTACCATAGATGCAATAAATCCTTTAAATAATATAGGATATTTCTTAGCTATGTCTCTAAAGTGTCTAGGTGGCTTAAATATAAACATAGCAATTATAAATATTCCTGCTAGTAATATATTAACCCATACACTAGTTTGAGCTAACTTCATATTCATTTGTATCTTTCTACCAAATGTTTGTAGTATAGCTCCTGGTCCATTTACTAGTATTTGATTTACAAATACAGATAAATGAGATTCACTTCCTGATACTACGTCTAATACTGCAAAGGCTACAACTACAGCTACTGCTGCTACTCCTAGTAATATAACCTTTTTAAAGTCTAATTTTACATCATATATAAGTAGTATAAATAATAAGTATGCTACTGATTCAGATATAGCACCACCAACGTTGGCTCCCATAGAAGGATATGCACTTGTTATTAGTATTACTATACTCATTAGGGCTACTAACCACTTAGGTATTTTTTTGTAATTTAGAAGCACTGCCATAGCAAATACAGCACTTGCTATTGTTACTCCTTCATATTCATTACCTATACCGTAGTATCTTGCACCTATTATAGCATCATAACTCATTATATTGTTTCTCATTAAATATGTTCCAAATACGGAGTCAATAACTATAACAATTATAGTTACTAAAGCAAAGAATCCCATTTGCTTTATATCATCTTTAAATAGCTTTCTACCTAATATATAAAGAATTAGTGTAGTAAGTACTATCCCAGCTGTTATAGTCATAGGTGTCTTAAAATTAAATACAGGTGCCAGAAGTAGTGCTAGTGGCATTATTATCCCTAATTTTATAAGCTCTTTTAATACATTAAATACTCGTTCTTTGTATGGTACATATTTTCTAAGTAATATAGCAATCATTCCTATTACCCAAGAAGCTGACACTATACCAACAAATGTATTTACTACATTTGCTCTTATGTCAGATACTGAAACCATTTTTACAAATTCATGTTGAATATAACCTATGTTATCATCCTTTTGAATTAATTCATAGCTTCTACCTACCATATTTTTATTTTTAAGTCCAAATTCATTTAAGATATCAACACCAACATCTATATTAGCAACTATTCCTTCTCTTCTAGTAGTTGCTGATGATAACAATCCTTTTTTATTTCCTTCAAACTTTATTATAGGAGATAATCTTCTTCTGTTTTTGTAGTCTAGATCATTTGGAAATGCACTACTTATATATACAACATCATTTTCTCCTACCATATTAAATACTTCTTTAAGGTATTTATTTATATTTTTAACTATATTTGCCTTCATACTTTTGTATGTATTATCATTTAAGAATAATCTATATTGATCTAATCTATATGTATCTCCTAAGTCAACAAATATAGCATCACTTTCATTGTAATATTTTTGAGTTTCTTTTATAAGTTTATTATAATCTGTTCTTATTCCATACGGCATAGATTCATCTTTTACATTAATATTATCAATGTTTCCACCATCTATTCTTCCGTACTCATCCATTGCAACTAAGCCTATATTTCTATTTTTTACAAGCTCTCCATTTTCAATCTTGTCACTATTTCCAAGAACTGCTGTTTTTAAATTATTTTCAGATAATGTTTGTCCAAGGGCACCTAGCATTGATCCATATTGGCCATATTCTATATTATCATTTATAGATTTATTTATATCTATATTGTTTATTGCCTTTGGTTCTTTACCTGTTACGGATTTAAAAACTTTTCCATTTTCTTTAGTTAACTCTTGAAAATCTATATACTCTTGTGCAGATACATTAACTCTTCCTCCTGCACCCATACTAGCATAAGATCTTCTATCATCAGTACCTCCATCGCCTCTTATATTCATAAGGGCAACATATCCCCTATTTTTTAATTCTTTTTTAAGAGTTGGTACACTTAGCATAGTATTTAAATTAGTTCTATTCATATTAATAAATATAACTTTGCCGTGTTCATCGGCAAAGCTATATTTTGGAATAGAAACTAGGAGTATCATTAATGTTATCAACACTGATACAACCTTTTTTTTCATAAGATTGACCTACTTTCTATTTAGATAATGTGTTATTACTTCCTCTAGTATTTCATCCCTTTCAAATCTCTTTATAACAGCCCTTGCATTGTTATGACTAGTTATATAACTAGAATCACCTGATAAGATATATCCTATTAATTGGTTTATAGGATTGTACCCCTTTTCAACTAGTGATTGATATACAAATTTTATTGTATCACTAATACTCATATTTTCAGATTCAAATCCTTCAAATTTCACAGTACTATCAAAATTATTATTCATGTTAAATCCCCCTTATTAAAATTATTTTATTTGAGATTTTACAACTTCACTAGCTCCATTTAATACTTCTTCTACTTTTTCTACATCTGGTGCACCAGCTTGAGCCATATTAGGTCTTCCTCCACCTTTTCCACCAGCTATAGCTGCTATAGATTTAACTATATTTCCAGAGTGTATTCCTTTATCTACTGCATCCTTAGTAGCAGTTACAACAAGATTTAACTTATCATCAGCTACATTTGCTAAAACAACAACTCCACTTTGTAATTTGTCTCTTAAGTTATCTGCTACTTCTTTTAAAGTATTCATATCCATTCCTTCGAATTTAGCAGTAACTAAGTTAACTCCATTTACATCAACCTTTGAATCAAGTACTGATTCTATTGATTGTAAACTCATCTTAGTTTTAACATCGTGTAATTCTTTAGCTAAGTTTTTGTTTTCTTCTAATAAAGCTACTACTCTTGTAGTTAAGCTATCTTCTTTAGTTTTTAAGCTTGAACAAACATTAGCTATTACATCTTCTTTTCCATTTAAGTAGTTGTAAACTGCCTTACCTGTTATAGCTTCTATTCTTCTAACTCCTGCAGCTACTCCACCTTCAGATAATATCTTAAACATTCCTATTTGAGAAGTGTTAGTTAAGTGAGTTCCTCCACAAAGTTCTATAGAATAATCTCCCATAGAAACAACTCTTACTTCATCACCATATTTTTCTCCAAATAAAGCCATAGCACCTTTATTTTTAGCATCTGTTATACTCATATTTTCACAAGTTATATCTAAAGCATCAAATATTATATCATTTACTTTTTCTTCTATAACTTTTATTTCCTCTTTAGTTATAGCTTCAAAATGAGTTACGTCAAATCTTAATCTATCTTCTGTAACTAAAGAACCTGCTTGATTAACATGTTCTCCTAATACTTCTTTTAATACTTTATGAAGTATGTGAGTAGCACTATGGTTTCTAGCACAAGCCATTCTTCTTTCTTTATCTACTTTAACAAATAAAGTTTCTCCTACATTTATTTTACCACTTCTTACAACAACTATGTGTTTTATAGTATTGTTTGGACCTTTTTTAGTATCAACAACATCTATTACGATATCTTCATTTTTATTAACTAAAGTACCTTTATCTCCTGCTTGACCTCCACCTTCTGGATAGAAAGTAGTTTTATCAAGTACTATTATAGCTTCATCACCTGCTTCAACACTTTCAACTATTTCATTATCCTTAACTATTGCCTTAACAGTAGCTTCTTCATTTAAGTTGTTATATCCTTCAAATGATGTGCATATAGACTTATCTAATTGAGATACTGCATCTTTTTCCCAAGCTACAGAGTCCATATTTCCTCTAGCATCTCTTGCTGCTTGTCTTTGCTTTTCCATTTCAGCATGGAATCCTTCTTCATCTATAGTCATATGTTCTTCTTCTAATATTTCTCTAGTTAAGTCAACAGGGAATCCATAAGTATCGTATAGTTTGAATGCATTTTCTCCACTTAATACTGTCTTTTCTTCTTTTCTTAAATCTTCCATATAAGAAGCTAATATTTCTATACCTTTATCTATAGTTTCATTAAACTTTTCTTCTTCTATTCTTATAACTTTTTGTACATAGTCTCTCTTTTCAACTAGCTCTGGGTAAGCTTCTCCACTTACTTTTATAACTTCGTCAACTAATTTATATAAGAATGATTCCTTCATTCCAAGTAATTTTCCATTACGAGCAGCTCTTCTAAGTAATCTTCTAAGAACGTATCCTCTTCCTTCATTTGATGGAAGTACACCATCTGATACTAAGAAACTAACACTTCTTATATGGTCAGTTATTATTCTTATAGATTTATCATTCTTAGCATCTTTTCCATAAGTTGTATTAGTTATTTTTTCAACAGAGTTTAATATATGCTTTATAGTATCGACTTCAAATATAGTGTCAACACCTTGCATTATACAAGCCATTCTTTCAAGACCCATACCTGTATCTATGTTTTTATGCTCAAGTGGGTTGTAGTTTCCATCTTCATCTTTGTTAAATTGAGAGAATACGTGATTCCAGAATTCTAAGTATCTATCACAATCACATCCTGGCTTACAATCTGGATTGTCACACCCATATTCAGGACCTCTATCAAAATGTATTTCTGAACAAGGACCACAAGCACCAGTACCTATTTCCCAGAAGTTATCTTCTTTACCAAGTCTAACTATTCTTTCTTTAGGTATACCTATTTCTTTTTCCCATATTTCGTAAGCTTCATCATCTTCTAAGTATACACTTACCCATATTTTATCTTGAGGTATGTTTAAATGTTCTGTAACAAATTCCCATCCCCACTTTAATGTTTCATGCTTAAAGTAATCTCCGAAAGAGAAGTTACCTAGCATTTCAAATAATGTAGCATGTCTAGCTGTAACACCTACATTTTCTATATCACCTGTTCTTATACATTTTTGACAAGTTGACATTCTCTTGCTTGGTGGTACTTCAGCACCTGTAAAGTAGTTTTTAAGCGGTGCCATACCTGCATTTATTAATAATAAACTTTTGTCATTTTGTGGAACTAGTGAATAACTTGGTTGCACTAAATGACCTTTAGATTCAAAGAAGTTTAAAAATTTACTTCTTATTTCATTTAATCCCATTGATTGCATTATTTTATCCTCCTTAATTATGTATTACAAATTTGCATATAAAAAAGCTCGCCACTATAACATAGTATAGGGGCGAGCTTATTCTCGCGGTACCACCCTACTTACTGAATATTCAGTATCTTCGGAAAACCTTAAGTTATAACGGAACTACCGTCGATTCATACTATTATTTCAAAATCGATACTCAAAGACTGCTTCAATTAATCTATCATAAGAACTCTCACCAATATTCTCTCTCTGTAAAGCTTCAATTAATTTACTATTTCTTTTCACTGCATTTAATATATTTGTTTTATTACATTATATTACTAAATTATGTTGAAATAATCAATAGTATTTTGCTACACATATAAATTTATATTCATATTGTTTCACAAATACTTGTAATTTTATCTTAGTTATTAATAAAATAGCTTTATAAAGCTAAGTCTATGATTCCTCCGCCAACTACAACATCACCGTTGTACATAACAACTGATTGACCTTTAGTTATAGCCCTTTGTGGCTCATCAAATACTATCTTTATAGCATCTTCTCCGTGCTTGTATACAGTAGCTGGTGATGGCTTAGCTGAATATCTAATTTTAGCTTCAACTCTTATAGGTTCGTCTTCTTTTACACCATCTATTGATATAAAGTTTACATCTTTAGCTATTAATACTTTATTAAATATATCTTCATTATCTCCAAGTACAACTGTATTTCTAACAGGGTCTATATCAACAACAAACATAGGCTTACCAAGCGCTATTCCTAGACCTTTTCTTTGACCTATAGTATAGTTTATTATACCTTTGTGTTTTCCTAATACATTTCCTTTAGTATCTACAAAGAATCCTTCTTCAATTCTTTTTTTAGAATGTTTTTTAACATATCCAGCATAATCATTGTCTTTAACAAAGCATATTTCTTGACTATCTGGCTTATTGTGAACATCCATGCCCATTTCTTTTGCTATTTCTCTAACTCTATCCTTTTCATAATCTCCTATAGGAAGTAAAGTATGTTCTAACTGTTCTTGAGTTAGGTTGTATAAAGCATAAGTTTGGTCTTTTTTATCCGTAACTGATTTTTTAAGTAAAAATCTTCCATTTTCTTCATCTTTTTCTATTTTCGCATAATGTCCTGTAGCTACATAATCACACCCTATTTGACGAGCTTTTCTAAAGAAGTCATCAAACTTTATGTGCTTATTACAAGCTATACAAGGATTAGGAGTTCTTCCATTTAAGTATTCATCTATAAATGGTTCTATAACTTTTTCCTTAAATACATCACTAAAGTTTAATACATAAAAAGGTATACCTATCTTGTCAGCAACTTTTCTAGCATCTTCAACAGCTGCTAATGAACAACATCCACCTTCATTTTCTATAAGTTCATCATCATCATCTTGCCATAGTTTCATAGTAACACCTATTACATCATATCCTTGCTTTTTTAAAAGATATGCTGCAACAGAGCTATCTACTCCACCACTCATACCGATCATAACTCTTTTTTTCATAACGTCACCTTCTTTTGTTAATTACATTTATCTCTTTATTATATATATTTTTATAACTTTTTAAAAGGATAATAGCATAATTTTTCAATATATAAAATATAATATCCCTTTTAAGTATTAACTTAAAAGGGATATTATATCATCTATTACTTAATAAATTACATTTCTTCCTCTTCTATATCATGGTGATGATCATGATCATCATCTATAACAACACCATCTAATTCTGGTATGTGTATATTGTGCTTTTTAGAATAATCTATTAAAGCTGATTTTATAGCTTGTTCAGCAAGTACTGAGCAGTGCATTTTAACTGGTGGTAAACCATCTAGCGCTTCAGCAACAGCTTTGTTTGTTACTGCTAATGCTTCATGTATAGTTTTTCCTTTTACCATTTCTGTAGCCATTGATGAACTAGCTATTGCAGATCCACATCCAAAAGTTTTAAATTTAACGTCTTTTATAACTTTTGTATCTTCATCTATATCAAGATATATTCTCATTATATCTCCACATTTAGCGTTTCCTACTTCACCTATTCCACTAGCATTTTCTATTTCTCCTATATTTCTTGGATTCATGAAATGATCCATAACTTTTTCACTATATTGCATGATGTTATCCTCCTTTAATTTTATATATTAAATCTTCCCGATATTATTTGTCTTTGTTTTCTTTTATAAATTTATCATATAGAGGTGACATACTTCTTAGTCTCTCTATAACTTTTGGTAATTGTTCTATTATATAATCTATATCTTCTTCAGTTGTAAAGTCTCCTATAGATAATCTTAAAGAACCATGAGCTATTTCATGAGGTAATCCTATAGCCATTAAAACATGTGATGGATCTAATGAACCTGATGTACATGCAGAACCACTTGATGCAGCTATACCTAACATGTCTAGCATTAATAGTATTCCTTCTCCTTCTATAAATTCAAATGAGAAGTTAACATTTCCTGGTAATCTATGTTCCATACTTCCGTTAACTCTTGTGTATGGTATATTTTCAAGTATTCCATCTATTAATCTTTTTCTTAATGCAGTAAGTCTTTCTATATGGTTATCCATATTTTCTTTAGCCATTTCTGCTGCTTTTCCATATCCAACTATTGCAGGTATATTTTCAGTACCAGCTCTTCTTCTTCTTTCTTGTGCTCCACCGTGTACAAATGAATGTAACTTTGTTCCAGTTTTGATGTATAAAGCACCTATTCCTTTAGGTCCATATATCTTGTGAGAAGACATACTCATTAAGTCTATATTTAATTCTTTAACATCTATATTAATATTTCCAGCTGCTTGAACTGCATCTGTGTGGAATATTATATTATGTTTTTTAGCTATTTCACCTATTTCTTTTATAGGTTGTATAGTTCCTATTTCGTTATTTGCAAACATTATAGTTATTAATATTGTAGTGTCTTTTATAGCTTTTTCTAATTCATCTAATTTAACTCTACCTTCAGCATCAACATCTAGGTAAGTTACTTCAAATCCATGATATTTTTCTAAGTATTCGCATACATGAAGTATACCATGGTGTTCTATTTTAGATGTTATTATGTGGTTTCCTTTATGTTTATTAGAGAAAGCAACTCCTTCTATTGCCCAGTTATCACTTTCTGTTCCACCAGCTGTAAAGTATATTTCATTTGGTTTTGCATTTATAAGGTTTGCTACTTGCCCTCTAGCTTTATCTAATGCAGCTTTTGCTTCTCTTCCGAATGTATGAAAACTAGATGCATTCCCAAAATAATCTGTTAAATAAGGCATCATTTCATCTAGTACTTCTTTTTTAACAGGTGTTGTAGCTGAATAATCCATATATAATCTTCTTTTTTCCATTTTGTATTCGCTCCAATCTACTTTAATAAATTTGTTATATCACAGTCTAATTTGTTTTTGTTGTAATCATCTATCATGTCTTGAAGGTTTATAGCATTTATTACATCCTCTATTCCCTTCTTTAATTTTTCCCAAACGACTTTTGTAACGCATATATTTGAATTTTCACAAATATCCTCATCTATAACACAATCTGAAATTGATATAGGTCCTTCTAGCACTACTAAAATATCCCCTACTTTTATTTCTTCAGGTTTTTTAGCTAGCAAATATCCACCTTGTGCACCTCTTACACTTTTAACAAGTCCAGATTTCTTAAGTGATGAAAATATCTGCTCTAAATATTGTTCTGATATATTTTGTTTTTTAGCTATATATTTTAATGGAACTGGTCCATTCTCTTCATTTAGAGATAATTCAAACATAGCTTTAAGCCCATATCTACCTTTAGTTGATAGTTTCATATATTATCACCCTTTACTCAATTACAATTCATAGTAATTTACTAGGTTTTATCTTCAATATTATTTTATTATATCCTAGTAATTTTGTCAACATTAAATTCATACTAATTTACTAGGTTTTATTTTTTCACATTCACTAATTAAAATGCTTTATTTATACTATATATATACCACCTTTTTTATAGCGTAAACATATTATTTTTTTAATTTTTCTAAATATTTTTTATAAGTAAAAAAGACCGTATTTAAACAGTCTCTTTATAATTACTTTTTTTGAATAGGAAATTAAAAAATCCTCTTATTCCATTAAACATAACTATTATTACAACCAGTATTATTATTCCAGTAATAGCTCCACTTGAATCTATAAATACATCCTTTATACTTCCAACTCTTCCAGCTACTGATAGTTGTCTCATTTCATCGTAATAAGCATATAAAGCACTTATTATAAATGCTAGTGTAGCTGATATAAATACTCTTTTAGTAAATACATAAAGCATTAAACATAAAGAAATGCCAATACATGCATATATACTGAAATGAGCTAATTTTCTAACTATATAACTTTTGCTTCCATATCTTTTCAAAACATTAAATACTTTATCTTTTATACTTATTAACTTACTATCTTTTAGAGTAACCTCTTGTCTTACTTCATCAACTATTTTAACAACTTTATCTGATTGTATTTTAGATACATTACCTTCTTGGCTTGAAAAATAATACATAGTTCCCATTGCTAAAATAACTAATACTAAGCAAATTATTTTTTTCATGGTAGTATCACCTCTTTTATATTTAATGATTATACATTATATAATTATACAAGTCCAATTTTTACAAAAAATATATCCTATAATACTCACTAAATAATAAAGTTTTTTCTTAAACTTTAGTCATGTCTATATTGTTTGAATATAAAATAGGGTATCTCCCAATAAGAGGACACCCTAAGCATAATAAATACTCCATTTTCCTATTTCTTTAAATCCTAATTTTCTATATATCTTTCCTGCTTCTTCATTATCATAAAATAAACACGGAATTTTTCCTTCTTCTAATAATTCTCTGCATAACTTGCTTATACATACAGTTGCATAACCTTTATTTCTGTAATTTGGATGAGTCCCTACACCAACTATAAGTCCATATTTTTGGCTTTCTAATGTACTCTTTGCCATAGCAACAACTTGTTTATCACATGGTATATAATAACCCCTTCCAGTTTTTAGAAGATTTTTTATGTTTTCTACTGTAGTGTTTTCAAATTCTTCTATAACTTCATATAATTTTACCACTTTACCTATATTACCAAATCTAATCTTTTTTACATTTGAACTTCTCATTGTATTTTCTAAATTTTTGGTTGTAAGTAACTTACAAAAACTAACTATTCTTTTTCTATTGATATTTAAATTATTTTCAAATTTTTCTAAACATGCTGTTTTACCACTTATTTCAGTATAATCTAATTTGTCTATAAAGTTAGAAAATCTCTTTACATTAAATTTAGAATGAGAATAAAATGTTAAAAAATCTAAATATTTAACTAATACTCCTTCTATATTGCCACTTCTATCTATATCTGCCCATACACTAAAAAAACTATTATCATATCCAAATCTTTCAATATCCCCAACTATAAATAAATTAAATTCAGGTTCCTTGCTTAAATAATCAACTACCTTCTTATGATATTTTTCATCTATTTTCAAAATCATATACTTCCCCCTGATATAAAAATCAATATATATATGAAAACTACCCTTATAATATTTTTATTATCAATAGTGGTTTTTATGATAATTTTATAATTGTTAATATATCTCCTTCTTATTAACCTTTATTTTTTAAATTTTCCCAATAAGCTTTAAAAGCCATCTCATTTTTATTTTTACCTGGATTGTAATATTTTTTATCTTTTATAAGTTCTGGCATGTATTGCTGACTTACATAATTATTTTCATAATTATGAGGGTATTTATAGTCTATACCTCTACCTAGATTTTTAGCACCACTATAGTGTGCATCTTTTAAGTGGACTGGTATATCTCCAACTTCTATATTATCTAAATCATATATAGCTGATTGTATAGCAGCGTATGTAGAATTAGACTTAGGACAATTTGCTAGATATATTGTAGCTTGTGCTAAAGGCAATTGTGCTTCTGGAAACCCTAGTTGATTTGCTGCGTTGACACAAGCCTCAACTATAGTTATAGCTTGGGGTACAGCTAGTCCTACATCTTCACATGCAATACACAAAAGCCTCCTAGTTATACTATTTAAGTCTCCTGCCTTTATAAGCCTTGCTAGATAATGTATAGATGCATCTATATCAGAACCTCTTATAGACTTATGAAATGCAGACAATATTGAGTAGCTATCATCTCCTTTATTGTCATAATTAAGTATCTTAACAGAAGAACATTCTATTGTATTATCTAGAGTTATGTTAATTTCATCAGAATTACTATCAATGCTAACATTAAATACAAGTTCTAATTTGTTTAAAGCACTTCTCATATCACCATTGCAAGTTTCTGCTATATATCTTATAGCCTTTTCTTCAACTTTTATTGTTTTGCTTTTATAGAGATTTCTTAATTTTTCTATTGAATTCATAAGGCCTATAAATATATCTTGTGAATTTATTTGTTTAAACTCAAATACTGAACATCTACTAAGTATTGCTTTATATATAGCAAAGTATGGGTTATCTGCTGTACTTGCTATTAAAGTTACTGATCCTTCCTCTATAACTTCTAGTAATGATTGTTGTTGTTTTTTATTTAGAGCTTGTATCTCATCTAACATTAAAATTATACCATTATAAGAAAATAGGTCTCTTTTAGTGGCCTCTATTACTTCTTTTATTTCTTTGACACCGCAGTTTACAGCATTTAGTTTTATATACTTTTTTCCTGTTGCGTTTGCTATTATGTTTGCTAAGGTAGTTTTACCTGTTCCTGGAGGGCCATATAAAATCATATTTGGTATAGTTTTATTTTGTATTAATTTATTTAATATTTTCCCTTTTCCTATTATGTGAGATTGCCCCACCATATCATCTATACTTTGAGGTCTAAATCTATCTGCTAACGGTTGCATATTACCTCCTAATATACTTGTATTAAATAAAGGTACCTATAAACATTTATAGATACCTTTTATTATTAGTAATTTGATTTTAATTTCTTTAATTCTTCTATAAGCTTGTCATTAAGTATTTTTATATGTGTCCCCTTCATACCTAACGATCTAGATTCTATTACTCCAGCACTTTCAAATTTTCTAAGTGCATTTACTATAACTGATCTTGTTATACCAACTCTATCAGCTATTTTACTAGCTACTAATAAACCTTCTTTGCCATCTAATTCTTCAAATATATGCTCTACAGCTTCAAGTTCTGAATAAGATAAAGTGCCTATAGCCATTTGTACTACCGCTTTCTTTCTCATTTCAACTTCTAATTCTTCACCTATAGCTCTTAATATTTCAAGACCTACAACTGTTGCACTATACTCTGCTATAACTAGATCATCATCATTAAACTCTTTATCATACCTCGATATAAGTAGTGTACCTAATCTTTGTCCACTTCCTAATATAGGAACTATTGTATTATATTTTTGTGCTCTTTCTGCTTCTAGAGGGAAGAACTCTAATAATTTTTCTCCTGTTAAGTTCTCTAATGTATCAGATACTTTTAGCATATTTTTAGTATACTCTTCTGGGAATTTTTTTTGTCTTGTCCCCTCTTCTTCTACTACCGAACTATCTTTTTCATCATTTAGGAATAAGCCTAATACTTTACCTTTAGAGCTTAGTATGTATATATTTGCACTTAACACCTCACCTAATGCTCCAGCTAATAAGTCAAAAGAAACATTACTGCCACCACTTGTTTGTAACGTTTTATTTATCCTTCTAGTTTTTTGTAATACTTCACTCGCCATTATAATTCATCTCCTCATGAAAATCAGCCTTTTCAGCTTTTCCCTATTCATCTATCTAAATTTTTATTCTTAATACGCATTATGCAATAGAATATTATCACAAAATCAAACCTTTTTCAATATAATAGGCCTTATTTTTCTAATTTTCGCTATTTTCATTCACTGGTTTTATATTATCGTTTTCTTTATTATTTAAATTCTTACAATCTTTATTAGAACATACAACTTTAGTTTCACCCTTTGTGACCTTTTCTACCATATATGACCCACATTCTGAACATAATTCTCCTGTTGGTTTATTCCATGCTACAAAGTCACACTCTGGATACCTAGAACAACCATAAAATGCTTTCCCTCTTTTAGATTTTCTAAGAATGATATCTCCTTCATGACACTTAGGACATTTTACGCCTATTTTATTAACTAGTGGTTTTGTCGTTTTACATTCCGGATAGTTTTTACATGCTATAAACTTTCCAAATCTACCGTATTTTATAAACATCTTTTCTCCACAGTTTTCACATACTTCATCTGTTTCCTCATCCATGTTTATTTTTTCTATACTTTCTTTAGCTATTTCTATAGCTTCTTTTAGTGGTTCATATGATTCTCTAACTACATCTTTCCACTTCATATGACCTTCTTCTATTTCATCTAGCTTACTCTCCATTTGAGCAGTAAAATCAGCATCTATAAACTTTTGGAAGTTTTTTTCTAGTATATCTGTGACTATTATCCCTAATTCTGTAGGATGTAAACTTGTACCTTGTTTTTCAACATATTCTCTATTTAGTATAGTTGCTATAGTAGGCGCATATGTACTTGGTCTACCTATACCTAACTCTTCTAAAGTCTTTACTAAACTTGCCTCTGTAAATCTAGCAGGTGGCTGAGTAAAGTGTTGAGTTGGTATTATATCTTCTATATCTAATATGTCACCTTCATTTATAGTTGGTAATATTTTATCTTCTCTGTCAGTAAAATTATATATTTTTGTATATCCATCAAATTTTAATTTTGATCCTGTAGCTTTAAATATATAATCATCTATCTTACACTCTACATTTAATATATCAAATACAGAGTCTTCCATTTGACTTGCAACAAATCTTCTCCATATTAAGTTATATAACTTAAATTGATCTTTAGTAAGATATTCTTTTATACTATTTGGAGTCTTTTCTACATATGTAGGTCTTATAGCTTCATGTGCATCCTGAACTTTTTTACTTTCTTTTTTATCTTTCTTGTCTTCTACATTTTTATAGTAGTTTTCTCCTATTTCACCTAGGATATAATCCTTAGCCTTTTCTTTAGCTTCTTCTGATATTCTCTTAGAATCTGTTCTTATATATGATATAAGACCGACAGTTTCTTTTTCTATATCTATACCTTCATACAACTCTTGTGCTATACTCATAGTTTTTTTAGTTGTAAAAGATAGTTTATTTGCAGCTTCTTGTTGAAGCATACTAGTAGTAAATGGCTTTGGCGCTGATTTTCTTCTACTCTTAGATTCTATTGATACTACATTCAATTTCTTACCTTTTATATCATCTAAGATGTTATTTATCATCTCTTCATTTTCAATTTCTATCTTCTCATTTTTCTTTGAATGAAATTTTAAATTAATATCTTCATTTTTTTCTGTTTTTGCATTTAGCTCTAATGTCCAATATTCTTTTGGTATAAATGCATTTATTTCTTTTTCTCTGTCGCATATTAATTTTGTCGTTACTGATTGAACTCTACCTGCACTAAGACCTTTTCTTATTTTTTGCCAAAGTATTGGGCTTATTTGATAACCCAAAAGCCTATCTAAAACCCTTCTAGCTTGTTGTGCATCTACTAGACTTAAGTCAATATTTCTAGGACTCTTTATAGCTTTTTTTATTGCATCTTTAGTTATCTCATTAAATTCTATTCTACACTGTTCATTTTCATCTAGATTTAATATATGAGCTAAATGCCAAGATATAGCTTCACCCTCTCTATCAGGGTCGGTTGCTAAATATACTTTCTTAGATTTTTTAGCTTCCTTTTTAAGTTCCTTTATTACGTCGCCTTTTCCTCTTATATTTATATATTGAGGATCAAAGTCATTTTCTATATCTACACCTAATTTACTTTTAGGTAAATCTCTTACATGACCGACCGAAGCTTTTACTGTATAATGGCTCTTCCCTAAAAATTTCTCTATCGTTTTAGCTTTAGCAGGCGACTCAACGATGACTAATGTTTTGGCCATAACCACACACCCCCACTTTTTATGTTATTTATGAATTTAAAATATATCTATTATTATTAATCTGTACTAAAATATCTCTTAATACTAATTCATTTAAAATTATGTTTACATATTTTATATCCATTCTAGTATTATCACAAATTTCATCTATATGCAAGGTTCCTTTATTTTTTATAGTATCTATTATAATACGAGATTTCTTATCTAAATTAATATTATCATACTTTTTTAAATTTTCTTGATTTTTATTATTAATAATTTTATATTCTTCTAAAATATCTTCTATACTGCATACCAACTTTGCACCTTCTTTAATTATTTTATGGCATCCTTCACTCATGGCAGAATGTATACTTCCTGGTATAGAAAATACTTCCCTTCCTTGTTCTAATGCAAAATCTGCAGTTATTAGTGCTCCACTTTTTATGGCAGCTTCAACCACTATAACTCCATCACTTATTCCACTTATAATTCTATTTCGCTGTACATAATTACTTGGATAGACTTTAGAATCTATACCATATTCAGATATTATAAGTCCATCATTTTCTAGTATTTCTTTACTCAAATATAAATTTTTTCTTGGTAAAATATTATCCACAGATGAACCTATTACAGCAACCGTTTTTCCACCACCTTTTATACAGCCCATATGCGAGTATGAGTCTATACCAGTAGCTAATCCGCTAACCACATTTATATTCATTTCTGATAATTTACTACTAATTGTTGTTGCACAGTGTTTACCATATGCAGTTGCTTTTCTTGATCCAACCATAGCAATTGATAGCCCTTCATTTAAAAGGTTTATATTTCCTTTATAATATAATAACTTTGGTGCATTATATATATTTTTTAGCTTACTTGGGTAATGATTATCTTCTATACTTACATATTTTATATTTCTCTCTCTTAATTTTTCTTTTATATTATCTAAATAAGCAAGACTTTTATATTTTACTATATTTTTCTTAATATTTAAATTTATATTTTCCATTTCATTTATTTCTTTATCACTTAAATGAATTATATCTTCTACTTTTAATCCATTTTTTAGCATTTTATCTATTATGTTATTACTTATCTTATCTATTGATTTTAGCCATAAATAAGCATCTTTTTTATCCATATGAGTCTCCTATTTAAAATATGTGTAATAAGCTTTTCTAAATGAAAAAGCTTCCATTATATGACTTGAATTTATATTTTCACTTTCTTCTAAGTCTGCTATAGTTCTCGATACTTTTAATAGTTTAGTGTAACTTCTGTTACTTAATTTATATTTTCCTAATATTAGATTTAATGTACTTAAACCATCACTTTCTAGCTTACAATAATCTAGTAACTTTGATGATTTTATCTCATCATTAGTTTTAATTAAATCATTTTCAAATCTTTTATTTTGAATAATTCTTGCTTTCTCCACTCTATCTCTTATAACATCAGAATTTTGTGAATTATCACTCTTAATTAACTCGTCATATGGTATTGAGTTAACTTCCACAAATATATCAAATCTATCTAATAGTGGTCCTGACAATTTATTTATATATCTATCTATGTCAATTTTTTTACATCTACACTCCTTATCGGACATAAAATATCCACAAGGACAAGGGTTCATAGCACCTACTAAAAGCACATTACAAGGATAGGTTATATTTTGCTTCACTCTAGATATATTAATAACTTTATCTTCTATAGGTTGTCTTAATGTTTCAAGTATTTTTCTATCAAATTCAGCTATTTCATCTAGAAATAATACACCTCTATGAGATAAAACAATTTCACCTGGAGTCGCTTTTTGACCCCCTCCTATTAATGCTTGCTTAGTTGAAGTGTGGTGTGGTGATCTAAAAGGTCTTTTTGTAATAATACCTTCATTATCAGAAGTCATTCCACATGCACTATAAATTTTAGTAACTTCTAACATTTCATCTTTTTGAATTTTCGGAAGAATCGTTCTTATTCTTTTTGCTATCATAGTTTTTCCCGAACCTGGAGGACCAATCATTAACATGTTATGATTTCCTGCTGCTGATATTTCTGCTGCTCTTTTTACAAAATAATTACCATAAACATCTTTAAAGTCTTCATCATAACCTATATTTTCTTTTCTATCTTGTTTTTTAGTTTTTATAATTTCATCTTTATCTATATCTATATCACCATTTAAATAGTCTATACATTCTTTTAAGCTGCTAACAGGTATTATATCTATACCATCAATAAAAGAACTTTCTAATACATTATCTTTAGGTATAAATACTCTTTTTATCTTGTTTTCTTTAGCCCCTATTACCATAGGAAGTATTCCTTTAACTTTTCTTATATTTCCATCTAAAGATAATTCACCTATAAACAAACTACTATTTAAATACTCATCATCTTTTTTTATAAGATTTTTAAGTATACCAATGGCTATTGGCAAATCAAAATAAGCTCCTTCTTTTTTCATATCTGCAGGAGATAAATTTATTACTATTCTAGAATTTAAAAACTTATATCCACTATTTATTATTGCTGATTTAACCCTATCTCTTGATTCTTTTATTTCTACTCCTGCAAGACCTACAATATTAAAACAGGGTATACCATTTTGTATATCAACTTCCACCTTAACAATAAAAGATTCTATTCCTATTAAATTACTTGAATTTATAATACTTAGCATTTTAACTCCTCTAAAAAGCATTTTCTATATGGTTAATCTTTTTATCCATAAAATATACTTCTATAACATCAAATCGAATTTTACTATCATAAATTTTTTTTGCAAATATATAATGTTTTGCTGTATTTGTTATCTTTTTTATTTTTTTATTATTTATTGCATCTCTTCCATATCCAAATCTTAAATCCATTCTTGATTTAACTTCTACAAATACTAATTCATCTTCAAATTTTGCTATTATATCTATTTCTCCACTTTTTATTCTATAATTAGTATCTAATACCTTAAATCCTTTTTGTATTAAAAATTCACAAGCTATTTTTTCTCCTAAATTACCTTTTTCTTTATTATTCATAGCTTCTCCTAATTCAAAAACTTTTTTGTAATTATATCCTCCTATATATTTATGTATACTACTTTTTACTTTTTTTGATTGAATTTTTTATAAGTTGCTACTAATATTACTTGTAGAGGGGGGGATTTTAATGTCTAGGTCTAAAAGACTTATTTATAAAAAGAAAAAGAAAAGATTATTAAAAAATAGAATTATCTTTTTATCTTCTTTCCTTTTTATACTAACTTTTTCATTTTTAATATTTACATATGGTAATAATCAAAAAAATAATAATACTACATCAAGTAATCCTAAAGTTGTACAAGCTCTATCTTCAGCTAAAGAAACTTCGACTCTCACCTTAAGCACTGCAGGAGATATTATGACCCATATGCCTCAACTTAAAGCTCAGTACGATAATTCATCTAATACATACAATTTTGACAATAACTTTCAGCATGTAAAACACATCTTAGAAAATGACGACTTATCAATAGCTAACCTAGAAACTACTTTAGCTGGTACCTCAGTACCTTATTCTTCTTATCCTACTTTTAATACGCCTGATAATATTATAGATAGTTTAAAATATGCAGGTATTGATATTTTATCTACCATTAATAATCACTCTTTTGACAAAGGTGATTTAGGTGTTAAAAGAACATTGGATATTTGTAAAGAAAAAGAAATAGAAACTATAGGCACCTCTAATAAAAATGAAAATAGGCACATTATAAAAGAAATAAATGATATATCTTTAGGTATAATTGCATTTAGCTATGGTGAAATAATAAATAATAACAAATATTTAAATGGAATAAAAATATCAGATGGATCTAAAGATAATATGAACATATTTGATATGCATGATGTTAACAAGGCTTTTAATACTATAAAAAAAGAACTAGATAAAATAAGAAATACAGATACACAAATAGCTGTTTTACATTGGGGTAATGAATATCAAAGGACTCCCAGTAAATTTCAAAAAGAGTTAGCTCAGAAGCTATGTGATTATGGAGTAGATATAATAGTAGGTTCTCATCCTCATGTTGTACAACCTGTAGAAATAATACGTTCTAAGGATAATTATACCAATACCTTAGTTATATATTCTTTAGGAAACTTCATATCAAATCAAAGACAAGAACTTTTAAACACACCTTACACAGAAGATGGCCTTATAGTATCTATCGAACTTACTAAAGATCATACAAAAAATCAAACCTTAATATCATCAGTAAATTGTATTCCAACTTGGGTTAATAAATATAAAGGCTTTAACAAGGATGTATATGAAATAATTCCAATATACTCTAAAGAACAACTACTTGAAATTAACAATTTACCTATGGAAAGACTAAAACTTTCTTATGAAAATACAGTATCTCAAATAAAAACTTCAGATATAATTAAAGTTCCGCAAAATATTTTTGAGCAAAAGTAAAAGTCTCTCCTAATTATTAGGAAAGACTTTTATTTTTATATCTATTTATATATAACCTTTTCATCTATATCATCTATATTTTGACATCCTGTTAATATCATTGTTGAACTTAATTCATTTTTAAGTTTTTCTACATAAGATTTAACCCCTTCTGTCTGACCTCCAAAAGATGCTGTTACAAATGGTCTTCCGATAAGCACTGCATCAGCTCCTAGTCCTATCATCTTAAGAACATCTACACCACTTCTAATTCCACCATCTACAAGTATAGTTATCTTACCTTTTACTGCCTTAGATATATTAGGAAGCACATCTACCGCCCCAGGAGTGCAGTCTAAAACTCTACCACCATGATTAGATACAACTATTGCATCAACTCCAGCCTCTACTGCCATTAAAGCATCTTCAACTGTCATTATACCTTTTAGTATAAATGGTAAATTTGTAGACTTTTTAAGTTCTTTTATAGCATTTACATCTTTAGGTACAACCTTTTTACCATGCATTGAAAGTGTTACAAGGCCACATGCATCAACATCTACACCTACTGCTATTGCCCCTGCTTCTTCTGCAAGTTTTATTTTATTTATTATGTCATGATTTTCCCAAGGCTTTATAAACACTATACCTTTACCATTATTTTCTTTAAGTACTTTTAAGTTTTCTATTAAAAATTCATCTATAGCAGTATCTCCTACCATAGCATATACCCCTGAATCAATACATCCTTTAACTACAGGTTCTATATATTCTCTTTCTGATATTTGTCCACCCATATTTAAAGTTGTTCCTGTAATTGGTGCAGCAAATATTGGAGCATCCATTTTTTGACCAAATAACTCTATACTAGTATCAGGATTACATACATTATGTACTACCCTCATATTTATCTTAACTTTTTCTAAACTCTTATAGTTCTCAGTGAAAGCTGATCCACTTCCTTTACCTCCCATACCAGGCACTTCTCCTGCACAGGCTACACCATTACAAACTTTACAAACCCTACAGCTTCCATTAAACTTTTCTCTAGCATTTTTTTCTAGTTCTTTAAAATTCATCTTAACTTCCCCCATCTTAAATTGTATAGTTTTGCTTTATAATTTATGGTATTTTTATATTTGTATTAATTATAGCACATTTTTTAAGAAACTCTTTCTATGTATAGGAGTTATACCATGCTTTTCTATAGCTTCGTAATGTTCTTTAGTTCCATATCCCTTATGGCCTTTAAATCCATATTCAGGATACATCTCATCATACTGATACATTAAATTGTCCCTTGTAACCTTTGCTAATATACTTGCTGCAGCTATTGATATAGATTTTGAATCCCCTTTTATTATAGGATTTTGAACAATATCTACTCCTGGTATAGTAGCTGCATCTATTAATAGATAGTCTGGACTTTTCTTCAAGCAGTTTAAGGCTTTTTTCATAGCCATATAAGTTGCATTTAATATATTGAATTTATCTATTTCTTCATTATTTACTATTCCTATACCATAATCTAGGGCTTCTTCCTTTATTATATCAAATAGTTCTTCTCTTTTAGCTTCACTTAGCTTCTTAGAATCATTTATTCCTTCTATCTTAGTTCCTTGTTTAAATACTACAACACTAGCTACCACAGGCCCTGCTAATGGACCACGTCCTGCTTCATCTATACCACCTATATATATATATCCTTTTTCATAACCTTCATTTTCAAATTCGTTTATCTTTTCTAATCTCTCTTCTTCTCTTCTTATAGCATCTAATTTTTTAGCCATTTTTACAGCTAAACTTTGAACTGATTTTCTCTCATCTATTTTCAAAATTTCTATATATTTCAAATATTCATCAGTACTTATATTTTCTATTATTTCTTTAATTTCTTTTACACTTTTATCTTTCATAAATTTCTCCTTGGATTACTTTATATTGTCTATTTATATATAAATATATATTTTTATTTCCTTCTATTAATATATTAACATATATTTGATAAACTATAATATAGTTCATTGTTTATATATTTATACCTTATAAATTTATAAAATAAAAAATCGTTGGTAATTAAACCAACGATTTTTTATTTTATCCAACTCTATTAATATCAGCACTTGATAAATCTTTAGATGTTGGTATAAAGTTACCTACTAATGATCCTATTAATACTGGAACTATCCAGTTAAATCCTAGTGGTGCAAAAGGTAATTTTGTTACAAGTGGTATTGATATTCCCATTGAATTAGCAACAGTTAATACACTTATAAGTAATGCAGCATATGTGGCACCTTTGAATGCATTATCATTTTTAATTCTTTTACCGAATATTGTCATTATAACTAATACAACTGTCGCTGGGTATATCATATCTAATATTGGAGCTGAGAATTGTATTATTGTACTTACTCCAAAATTTGAAACTATTGCACTAAATATACAAACTACTGTAACTATAACTTCATACTTTAATCTTCCATTAGTTATTTTTTCAAAGTATTGAGCAGTAGCTGATGTAAGACCTATAGCTGTCGTTAAACATGCTAAACCTACTATAAGTGCTAGTATTATTTTTCCTGGTTGTCCAAGTAAAGATGCAGTCATCTCTACTATTAAAGATGTTTGAGATACATCTACTCCATATATTTTAGAAACTGTAGCTCCAAGATATGTTAGTCCTCCATATACTAAACATAGACCTAAAGCTGCAACCATTCCTGCTTTTAATGTTAACTTAACTTTTTGATTTTCTTCTGTATATCCTTTATTTACAAGAGATCTTATTACAACAGTTGAAAGTGCTACTGCACCTAACGCATCCATTGTTTGATATCCTTGCTTAACTCCTTCGGCAAATACTCCATCAATCATAGGACTTGGATTTATTTCGCCTAATGGAGATATTATCCCTTTAACTATTAAAACACCTAAAGCTACTAATAATGCTGGTGTTAAAAACTGGCCTATTATGTCTACAACTTTTGATGGCTTTATAGTTAGTACAAATGTAATAGCAAAGAATATTACTGAGAATAATACCGGATTAAATCCATTAAATAAAGGGTGAACTCCCATTTCGAAAGTTGTTGCTGCTGTTCTTGGTATTGCTAATAATGGTCCAAGACATATCATTATAGCTGAACCTAAAATTATTGCTAATGTTTTTCCTGATCTTCCCAGAATTTTACTTACTTCTCCATTACACTTTGCTGATGCTGTTACTGCAAGTAATGCAAGTCCTACATCGGCTAGTATAAATGCTACAAATCCTATTAGCCAACTAGATCCTGATATTACTCCTAAATATGGAGGAAATATTAGGTTCCCTGCTCCAAAGAACATGGCAAATAGTGCAAATCCTACAACTACTACATCTTTAGTTGTTTTGTTCATATTAACGCCCCCTTAAATTCCTTCGAATTTACATAGATAAGTTTAAATATTAAATTATTTTTATATTAATAAATTATTTAATATTTCGAATTAAGTATAACATCTTTATTTTCAAAACGTCAACAATATTAAAAATATACTAACTTTTTTAAATATTCTGTATATTTTCATTTTCGCTTTATATTGTATCATTTTTCTACAAATATCTTTCCCTATTTCATATTTTTTATTACCTTTTTCAATATTTTCAGTATATTTTTTAATCTTATTTAAATTTTACAATATATGGTTTAATACTGTCAATTCATTTTTGTTATTTTTCTAACTATTCTATTTTTTACAATTATATTTTAATAACGTTTTCTTACTATTTTCAATAGTTTGAGCGTTATTTTATATTTCTAAATTTTTTTATTATTTTGTATAAAAATATCTAAAAGAATGTAAAAAAAGCATAGATAATTATCTATGCTTTTTCATTAAATTACAGCTTCTTGTTTGTGTACTTTTTCATCTTCTTTTTCTGCTTTTAATTCTCTATATAAAACAAATGCTGTTATTGCAGTTGCTAGAAAATCTGCTACTGGTTGAGCATACCAAACCCCATCTAATCCAAAGAATTTTGGAAGAATCATAATCATAGGCATAAGTAATATAAATTGTCTAAGTAAACTTAAGAACATTGCTATTTTAGCCTTACCTATAGATTGTATATAGTTTGATCCTGTTATAGATATTCCTATTATAGGTATCATTAATAGATATATTTTAGCTCCATTAATTGATACTTCCATAAGCTTAGGATCTTTATTAAACATTCCTACTATAACATCTGGTATAGTTTGTATTAATATCCATCCTGCAGTTAATATAACTATAGATATTAATGCAGATATCTTGAAAGCTTTATTTGCTCTTTTATATTTTCTTGCACCAAAATTAAATCCTATTATAGGTTGGGCACCTTGGTTAAGACCAAATATTGGCATTAAGAATATCATTGATATAGACGATATTGTAGCCATAGCACCTATAGCTAAATCTCCCCCATAAATTTTTAAAGCATTATTTGATATAACTTGAACTAGACTTGTAGCAAGCTGCATGGCAAAAGGTGCTGACCCTATAGCAAATATTATTTCAACTAAATGTTTATCTAGCTTTAAACTAGACTTATGAAACTTTAGATTAGATTTACCTCTTGCATAATACATAAGACCCCATAAAGCAGTTACTATTTGAGATGTTACTGTCGCAATAGCTGCTCCTTGTATACCTAATTTAAATCCAAATATTAATACTGCGTCTAAAACTATATTTGTCATACATCCTACTATCATTATTAATGCTGCAAGTTTTGGATTTCCATCACCTCTGATGGTATTGTTTAATGTATACGCTAGTACATTAAATATAGTACCACCTAAAATTATATATATATATGATTTCGCATAACCAATTGTACTACTACTTGCACCAAATATTCTAAGTATTTGATCTCCAAATACTATACCAAATACACTTATTAATAACCCTATTATTATTGATAAAGTTATGCTATTTCCTATAATCTTTTCTGCATCTTCTTTTTTTCCTTGACCTAATTTTATAGATATATTAGTAGTAGCTCCTATACCTACCAACATTGCAAAAGCTAACATTATAGTCATTATAGGAAGACATACTCCAACACCAGTTATAGCTAATGGTCCAACACCTGGTATATTACCTATAAATATTCTATCTACTACATTATAAAGTGCATTTACCATCATACCTATAATAGCTGGAACTGAATATTTTAGTAATAATTTACCAATGGACTCTGTTCCTAGTATTTGTTCATTTTTCATAATTTTCCCTCCTTTATATTGCACTACATATTTTTTTCAATAATATAATCATATTTTCTGATTCTTCTTTGTCTAAATTAGACGTTATAACTTCTTCCCAACTAGACATTATTGTATAAATATCATTTTTTAAGTCTTTGCTTTTATCTGTTAAATATACCTTATATGCTCTTTTATCATCTATGTTCTTTTCTCTTATTAAAAATCCTTGTTCTTCTAGCTTCTTTATCGCTCTTGCAGTTGTTCCTTTATCTATATTTAACACATCTGATAGTTCTTCCTGATTTCTACCATCCTGTCTATAAAGTTCTAATAAAAACATAACTTGCCCAGAACCTATTCCTAATTCATTTAATCCCTTTGATATAAATGAATTACCTTTTCTATATATTTGAGATATATATCTACCTATATGTTCTCGTTTTTTACCCAAAAAATCACCACCTAAATATAACACATATTTTAGAGTAGTTGCATAGACAACTATATTAGTATATCTCATTTTAGTTGTTATTGCAACTATTTTATTATATAATTTTTTAACTTTAATTAAATCACTTAAGCTCAAAACATGTTGTAATACAAACACCAACTATATTTCATAGAAAGTAGTTTTTTTAAAGGATACAAATCCCGAAATGTCAATATATACATGTGAACAAAAACTGTAAAAATAAATATATAACCTTAATGGAATTTTTCATAAAAGAAATAGATACTATCAAGAAAACGCAAAAAATAAATAATAGTGATTGGTCTAAAAACAATTAGGTTCTTCATCAAATATCTTAGTTAATACATTAAGAATTTTAAATATATTACTAAGATAAACTATTAATTATAAATACTGCTATTTATAGTTATTTTTATGCTAAATTATCACAAAATTCTTTAATATAGCCTAATTAAAATAAAAAGTTGCTCCTTTAAATTTAAGGGAGCAACTTTTTATATACGTAAATATTTTACGCTTATATTTTATATTGTATAAAATATTAATATCCTATTATTGGTTGATTAAAATTGTTCATCACTAAATGATATTTTTCCGTCAAAGTACTTATTTTCTTCATCTTTTAAATTAAACTTACCTATAAGTTCCTTTAACATTTGAGCTTGTGCAGATAATTCCTCACTTGCAGCAGCACTTTCTTCAGCAGTTGCTGAGTTAGTTTGTACAACTACAGATATTTGTTCAACACCAACATTTACTTGACTTATATGATTAGCTTGTTCATTACTTACATCTGCTATATACTGTATAACATTTGCTGAATTTTTAGCGCCTTCAACTACTGCTTCAAGAGATTTAGCAGTATCTGAAACTATTATAGTCCCCTTTTCTATAGCTTTAAGTGATTTTTCAATTAATTCTGCTGTATCTTTTGCACTTTGTGCAGATTTAGCAGCAAGATTTCTAACTTCATCTGCAACTACAGCAAATCCTTTACCAGCTTCTCCAGCACGTGCTGCTTCTACGGCTGCATTAAGTGCTAATATATTTGTTTGGAATGCTATATCATCAATATTTTTAATTATATTTCCTATTTCATTTGATGTAGTATTTATATCATCCATTGCAGTAATCATTTCTTTCATTTGTTCTTTACTTTTATCTGTTGCCTTACTTGCTTCTAGAGATATATCTTTTGCTCTTAATGCATGTTCTGCTGTTTCTTTTATTTGTGATGAAACTTCATTTATAGTTGCTGAAAGTTCTTCAATTGAGCTTGCTTGTTCTGTAGTACCTTGAGAAAGTACTTGTGCTCCTTCTGATAATTGATAAGAACTAACTGCTACTTGTTCGCCAGCTTCATTTATTTGTATTAAAGTGTTATTTAAATCATATACTATTTTATTTAAAGCTATTAATATAGGCTCAAAGTCTTTTACAAATAGACTTTTGTATTCTTCGCTATCTGCATGAATATCTAAATTGCCATCACTAACTTCTGTTAATATATATGTTAAAGCATTTATCATACTTCTAAAATCTTTAACTATTTTATATGTAGCATCTGCTACTAGACCGATCTCATTGTCTTCATCTATAACTGGGACCTCTGAATTTAGATCTCCTTGAGCTAACTTATTTAATCTTTCACTACATTCTTTTAATGGATTTCCTATTTTTTTAGAGAATCTTATAGCCACAAATATAGCTAAAACTGTAACTACTACAGTCAATATTCCTGTATATATGATTGATTTATACATCTCACCAAGGAAATCACTTTTGTTTACCATTATACCCATACCCCATCCATTACTATTTTTTACTGGGGCATATCCTAAAATCCAATCTTCACCATTTAAATTTGCATCAGAAAATCCTGTTTCTCCTGAGATAAGCTTTTCATCTGCTTGTGCAAAAGGTTTTAGACTTTCATTACTTTCTGCTTCTTTTATAGTATTTTTTGCATTAACTAAACTTGCATCTCTATGAGCAATTGTAGTTCCTTGATTGTCTACAAGATAAGCATAACTATTTTCACTTATATCTATGCCTCTAACTATATCATTTAAATAATCTTTATCTAAATCAAAAGTTACAACTCCCACAACTTTACTATTTTCTACTCCATTTTCCCAAATAGGTGCTGAAACTACTAGTATATTCTCTCCTGTTACCTTACTAAGAACTGGACTACCTAAATATGCTTTACCATTTATAGAAGCTTTAAAGTAATCTCTGTCAGAGTAATCGTTTCCACTAAAAATATCTTTTCCATTTGTATCTATTATTTGACCCACTTTCATTCCATATAATTTTTCTTGTCTATCTATAATACTTTCTTTTTCTTCCTTACTTACTTTTGGGTCTGAAATTTCCTTAATAATACCTGTTTGAATCGTTGCATTTTTTATATTTGTAATTTTTTGAGTTGCAGTTTGTGCTGCTTGCTTAGTAGTTTCTACTATGGTTTTTGATAATACACTATTAGCACTCTTATAATTTAAGTAACTTGTAACAGTACCTAAAAGTAAACAACTTATAACTGAAAAACTTACTATTATCAAAGTTAGTTGAGTTTTTATACTTTTGCTTTTACTTTTACCTTTTATCTTATGCCATAATTTAGTTTCCATTAATTGCCTTCCTCCTCTTATCACACTTATTTTCATACATTCTTTTCATTAAATAACCCTGCATTATAAATCATTAGATTTTAAATATACTCATTCCAAATAATTTATTCACCTCAAACCTTCCATATTAAAATTTGCCCTCATTAAATCATTTAAGATTTGTTGATTTTGTTTTGTGCTAAATATCATAATATAATTTCCATATTATGGTTAATAATACGGACATTTCTATGATTTATTTAGACTTATTAATAACTATTCCTACTACAAAATTTTAAAACATACCTTATAATTACATGTACAACGTCCCTAGTACTATATAAGTATAAATAACAGCTTATAAGTAAAACTTAAAGTGAGAAACAAATATGGTAGTAACAGTAACTAAAAATTCATTAAAATTAAAACTAAGATTTGATTGTATAAAAATTAAGAAACATGTAAGATAATAGTAAAAAATAAAACTTATTCAAATATAAACCCAGATGTGCTCAATGATGGTGTACATACAGTAGGAGTGGTATTATCATCACTTCAAAACTTTAAATTATTAGAAGTATTAAAATAGATAATTCAATATTATCCTAATAAAAATTCACTTCGCTCATTTTGTATAATTTAAATTTATAGAGAATAATTTTATGGAAATTAAAAAGAAATTTTTAATGAGTTTTAAAATTACATCAAGTAAAATGGATCAGTAGATGAGCCTAAAGTAGATTTGACAGAAAAAGAAATAGAAACAGCTATGTCTATAATAGTTTCTAAAAATATATTAGACATAAAATAAAGGTAGAGCTTTTGCTCTACCTTGTTTTAGTTAAGTATGTTAATTACAAAATTTTCTAACAGAACCTTAATTTTTTATATCTTCTGGAACCTCTAAAGTTATTTTTCCTATTTTACCATCTCTAAACTCATTTAATACAGTAGTTGCTATACGAGTATAATCTAACTCTTTTCTTCCTGTTACAAATCCTCTTTTACGTCCTATCATATCCATAGTTTCTATATCACTATTACCTAGTTCCCCCAGCTTATATCTAGCTTTTAATTTTTCTGGCTCTATCTCCATAAGCTTTCCTATAAGTCTTAAAGCAAGTGTATCAATATCTAGTATTTCATCTTTTATTGCTCTACAAAACGCTAAATTAAGGGCTACATCTTGATCTTCAAATTTAGGCCAAAGTATACCTGGTGTATCTAATAATTCTAGGTTTCCTTTTAATCTTACCCACTGTTTACCTTTAGTAACACCTGGCTTATCTCCTGTTACTGTACTTTTTCTACCTGTTAATTTATTTATTATAGACGATTTACCTACGTTTGGTACTCCAACTATCATTATTCTTATAGGTCTTTCTTTTCTACCTTTTTCTTTTAATGCATCCATCTTATCTTTAGTTACATTTTTACACTCATCTATTAATTTATTAAGACCCATACCTTTAATAGTATCTATTGGTATAGCTTTTATACCTTTTTCTTTATAGTATTTTATCCATCTATCAAGCTTTGCTCTATCTGCTAAGTCACTTTTATTTAATATAACAACTCTTGGTTTATTTCCTGCAAGTTTGTCTATATCTGGATTTTTACTACTAAATGGTATTCTAGCATCTAAAAGTTCTACTACAACATCTACTAATTTTAAATTATCTCTAACTAAGTCCTTAGTCTTTTTCATGTGTCCTGGATACCAGTTTATATGTAAATTATCATCTCTTAGATATTCATCATAATCGGTTCTCATTTTATCTCCTCTTGCCATGATTATCACTCCTTTTTATATTAATTCGCTCATTTTATTTCAACTTATCTATTATACCATAATATTTTTTTATTTGCTTGTTTAATATTTGATGCTACATTACTTCTATTATAACTATAACGTATATTTTTTAAACCTCTTTATATATAGAGAAAAAACTAGCATATTATATTTCTGCATACTTCCTAATGTTTGATTAATAATAAGCATAAACTTCATGTGAAAAATCTATAGATGTTTCTATAGTTCCTTGTATAATAAGATTTTATATATAAAAAAAGGACTGTAAATCAGTCCTTTTTATCTATAGTAAAGTTTAATTATCTAGCTTCTTTTATCTTAGCAGCTTTACCTACTCTACCTCTTAAGTAGTTTAACTTAGCTCTTCTTACTTTACCTTTTCTAGTTACTTCTATCTTTTCTATTCTTGGAGTGTGAACTGGGAAAGTTCTTTCTACACCAACGTTGAAAGATATTTTTCTAACAGTGAAAGTTTCTTTTATTCCTCCACCTTGTCTCTTTAATACTACACCTTCGAATACTTGTATTCTTTCTCTTTTACCTTCAACTATTCTAACGTGTACTCTTACTGTGTCCCCAGGTCCAAAGTTAGGAACTTCTTTCTTTAATTGCTCTTGCTCTAATGATCTTAATATTTCGTTCATTTTTTTCCTCCTGATATCATAGACATTCTTAATTACTGACCAACGTAACAGAGGAATGCCCGTTTTTTTCAACATTTAAAATTATACTATACTTTAAACTTATTTACAAGCTTTTTTGTACAAGTCTGGTCTTCTTTCTTTAGTTATTTTTATAGACTGTTCATGTCTCCAATTATCAACATTTTTGTGGTTTCCAGATAATAAAACATCCGGCACTTCTAACCCCATAAATTCTCTAGGTCTAGTATAATGAGGGTACTCTAATAAATTATCTTTGAAAGATTCTTCTTCAAAAGATTCATTTTGGCTTAGTACTCCTGGTATTAACCTTGATATAGAATCTATCAATATAAGAGCTGGTAACTCTCCTCCTGTTAATACATAATCTCCAATAGATATTTCATCTGTTACTATTAAGTCTATAATTCTTTGATCTATGCCTTCATAATGTCCACAAAGTAATATTATATCTTCTTCTGTAGAAAATTCTTGTGCTATAGACTGGCTATGCACTTTACCTTTAGGTGTTAAATATATTACTCTAGGATTATTTATACCATGAGTATCTATAATATGCTTATATGTATCATATATAGGTTGAGGAGTCATAACCATACCTGCTCCCCCTCCAAATGGGTAATCATCTACTTTTTTGTGCTTACTATTTGAAAAATCTCTAATATTATATATAAATACTTCTATTTTTCCTTTTTCAATAGCCCTTTTCATTATACTTTCACTCATATAAGAGTTAAATATATCAGGAAATAATGTCATTATATGAAATCTCATTTTATCACCTAGTCTAACATACCTTTTATAGGATTTATTATCATTTTCTTCTCATTAATATCTATAGTAGGTACAAATTGCATAACAGCTGGGATTAAGTATTCTTTGTTATTTTCATCTTTTACAACATATACATCATTAGCAGCATATTGTAAAACTTCTGCTAATTTTCCTACATATTGCCCATCAACAGTTTCTACATCTATTCCTATAATATCAGCTACAAAGAATTCATCTTCATCAAGTTCTCTAGAATTTTCTCTAGATACATATATAAATTTATCCCTTAATTTTTCTGCATCTTCTATTCTATCGATACCTTTTATTTTCATTATTACCATATTTCCTTTATATCTTACCCTTTCAACTTCTAAAGGATTTTCTCTGTCTTTTCCTATGTAAAATTCTTCTAAATCATCAAATCTATTTATATCATCAGTATAACTATAAACTCTAACTTCACCTTTTAACCCTTGTGTATTGACTATTTTTCCTATTTTAAAATGTGTTACTTGTGTCATTATCATTCTCCTTAAAGATAATATTTTATATGTTCTTTCTATAATTTTATTATATATTATGCACTATAAAACTATAGTCTATAAGTTCTTAATACATTAAAAGGATTAGGTATATACCTAATCCTTTTAAACTATATCAAGAGAAACTTTAACATTCTCTTTGTTAGCAACGGCTTTTACAACAGTCCTTATAGACTTAGCTATTCTACCTTGCTTTCCGATAACTTTTCCCATGTCATCCTGAGAAACTTTTAGTTTTAATGTTATTTCCTCATTGTGTCTGACTTCTTCAACTATTACAGCTTCAGGATTGTCAACTAGAGCTTTAGCTATCTCTAACACTAGCTCTTTCATATACTCATCTCCTAATAAAGCTTATTATTTTTTAGAAGCTTCGAACTTTTCCATAACACCGTTGTTAACTAATAAAGTTTTTACAGTGTCAGTTGGTTGAGCACCATTTGATAACCACTTAACAGCTTTCTCATCGTTTATTTTAACTTGCTTTGGTTGAGAAACTGGGTTGTAGTATCCTATTTCCTCTATGAATTTTCCATCTCTTGGAGATCTAGAATCTGCTACTACTATTCTGTAGAAAGGTTTTTTATTTGATCCCATTCTTTTTAATCTTATTTTAACTGCCATTACAGTCACCTCCGAAAATTTTTATTTTGCTTATTTATTTAAAGAAAGGAAGTCCGGCAAAACCGCCCCTTTTCTTCATACTTTTTTGAGAGCCTGTAAACATCTTCATCATCTTCTTCATCTCATTGAATTGTTTTAAAAGTCTGTTTACATCTTGAACAGTAGTTCCACTACCTTTAGCTATTCTTCTTTTTCTAGAAGCATTTAGCAAACTTGGGTCTTTTCTTTCTTCTTTTGTCATAGATTGAACAATGGCTTTAGTTCTTTTCATTTCTTTACCATTTAAATCTACATCTCCAAGTTGGTCTTTTATATTCCCTATACCTGGAATCATACCTAATATTTTATCAAGAGGACCCATATTTTGGATTTGCTCCATTTGTTCTAAGAAATCTTCAAAATCAAGTTCTTGTTTTTTAATCTTTTCTTCTAATTCCTTAGCTTTATCTAAATCAATATTTTCTTGTGCCTTTTCTATTAAGCTAAGTATATCACCCATACCTAATATTCTTGAGGCCATTCTATCTGGATGGAAAGGTTCTAAATCATCTAATTTTTCACCCATACCTATGAATTTTATAGGTTTTTGTGTTACGGCTCTTATTGAAAGTGCAGCACCACCTCTAGTGTCTCCATCTAGTTTTGTTAGTATTACTCCATCTACACCAAGAGTTTCATTGAAGCTTTCTGCAACATTGACTGCATCTTGTCCTGTCATTGAGTCTACTACTAATAGTATTTCATGAGGTTTAACTTCAGATTTTATAGATTTTAATTCATCCATTAAGGCTTCATCTATATGAAGTCTACCTGCTGTATCTATTATAACTAAGTCATTGTTATTTTTTATTGCATGACTTAATCCTGCTTTTGCTATGTTTACTGGACTTTCCTTATCACCCATATTGAATACTGGTATATCTAACTTTTCTCCAACAACTTGTAACTGCTTTATAGCCGCTGGTCTATAAACGTCACAGGCAACAAGTAAAGGTTTCTTACCTTGTTTTTTGAAATATCCTCCAAGTTTTCCAGATGTAGTTGTTTTACCTGCACCTTGAAGACCTACCATCATTATTATAGTTGGTGGTTTTGGAGATATTACTATTTTACTAGCTACATCACCCATTAGGCTTGTAAGCTCTTCATTTACTATTTTTATTACATGTTGTGCCGGAGTTAAACTCTGCATAACTTCTTGCCCAACACATCTTTCTTGCACCTTCTTTATAAAATCTTTTACAACCTTAAAGTTAACGTCCGCCTCTAAAAGAGCAAGTTTAACTTCTCTCATAGCATCTTTTACGTCTTTTTCGGTTAATTTACCTTTAGATTTTAATTTATCAAGTGCACCTTGCAATTTATCTGATAATCCTTCAAATATCATTTTAACATCTCCCTACATACATCTTCTATATTTTCTAGCTTAGGGATTAAATTAGCACAATCTCTATTTTGCAATAAATTTTGTTTAATGTCAACAATTTTATCTTGTATATTTTTTATAAAATTTTCTTGTTCTTTATGTTTATGAACTAAATTTAATTTACTCTCGTAGTCTTTTAGTATTTTTTCTGAACGCTTAAGAGTATCATATACTCCTTGTCTTGATACATTCAGATTTTCACTAATTTCACCTAGAGAATAGTCTTCTTCATAGTAAAGTGAAACTATTTCTCGCTGCTTATCAGTAAGTAGTTCTTTGTATTGTTCAAACAACAATCCAATCTCAACCATTTTTTCTATATTCATCTCTTTACACTTCCCAGTAAATTACTGTAAAGGTTAATTACTTTACACATTGTATTTTATATCATATATAAAGTATTGTCAATATAGAATTAGCTTATTTTTTGCTTTATTATTGACATTTTATTTTTGCTAATTTAGTTCCCAAATAATGCATCTGAAAATGCTTTTGCATCGAAATCTTGTAAGTCTTCTACCTTTTCTCCTACACCTATAAGTTTTACAGGTACATCTACCTCACTCTTAACTGCAAGGACAACACCACCCTTAGCAGTACCATCTAGTTTAGTTAATACTATTCCTGTTATATCAGCAACTTCTTTAAATGTCTTAGCTTGTGCTACTGCATTTTGACCTGTCGTTGCATCTACTACTAATAATACTTCTTTTTTAGCTTCCGGGAATTCTCTATCAACTATTTTAAATACTTTTCCTAACTCATTCATAAGGTTAGCTTTGTTGTGAAGTCTTCCTGCTGTATCACATATTAATAAATCTACTTTTCTAGCCTTTGCAGCTTTAACTGCATCAAATATTACTGCACCTGGATCTGCTCCTTCTTGATGCTTTATTATATCTACATTGCTTCTGTTTGCCCATACTTCTAATTGTTCTATAGCTGCGGCTCTAAATGTATCACCAGCTGCAAGTAAAACTTTTTTACCTTCTGATTTATATCTATTAGCTAATTTACCTATAGTAGTTGTTTTACCAACACCATTTACTCCAACCATCAGTATTATAGTAGGTGAATGAGTAACATCTAATTTTTGATTTTCTTCTCCTAATAATTCTTCCACTACTATCTTTAGTTCATTTCTTACATCCATAGGATCAGTTATACCTTTAGACTTTATCTTATCTCTAAGGCTGTCTATTATATTCATTGTAGTATTAACACCAACATCAGCAGTTATTAAAATTTCTTCTAATTCTTCTAATAACTCCTCATCTACTTTTGTATATGATTTTAATACATCATCTATTCTATCAGTTATACCTTTTTTAGCCTTAGTTAAACCTTCTTTTAATCTATTAAATAGATTAACTTTCTTTTCTTTTGGTTGTTCCTGTACTTCTTCTACTACCTCTATTTCTTCAATAGATTCATCTTTAACTTCATCTTTAGTTTCTTTACTTTCATTTACTATTTCTATTTTTTCTTCAATAAATTCTTCTTCTAAATCTTTTACATCTTCTTCATCTTCTTTTATAGTTTCTTCTATAACTTCAGTTTCTTCTGTATCTACTTTTTCATTTACTTTACTAACTTCTTCTATAAGATCTACTTCTTTTATATCTTCTTCAATTAAGTTTTCTTCACTTACTAACTCTTCAACTTCTTTATTTTCTTCTTTTTTCTTTCCAAAATTAAATAACTTCTTAAACACTTATCTTCCTCCTAAATGTTATTTTAACTAATCCTTTTATATTATATCAGTCATTTTTTCTGCTTCATTTAGCTTTAAGCTAAGAACTTTAGATATTGCTTTTTCCTGCATAGTAACACCATATATGTAATCTGATGCCTCCATAGTCCCTCTTCTATGTGTAACTGATATAAATTGAGTGTCTTGAGATAGTTCTTTTAAAAATTCACCAAATCTAAATATATTAGCATCATCTAATGGGGCTTCTATCTCATCTAATATACAAAACGGCGTAGGTTTTGCAAGTAATATAGAAAATAATATACTTATAGCTGTAAGTGCCTTTTCTCCACCTGATAATAAATTTAGGTTTTTCATTTTCTTTCCTGGTGGTTGTGCTACTATTTCTATATCACTTTCTAATATGTCCTTTTCATCTAATATTATAAGTTCTCCTCGTCCTCCACCAAATAGTCTTTTGTAAACCATTTTAAAGTTATCATTTATTTCATTAAACTTGACTTTAAACTCAGTTTTCATATTACTCTCAAGTTCTTCTATAAGATTTTCTATAGCTTCTATTGATTGCTCTAGGTCTTGTTTTTGTTCACTATAGAAGTCATATCTTTCTTTAACTTCTTCATATTCTTTTATGGCATCTATATTAACATTACCTAAATTCCTTATTTCTCTTTTTAAAGATTCTAATTTCTTTTTATCAATTTCAATGCTAGTATCTTTTATATTCATAGCATCAGCTACAGTCAACTCGTACTTTTCAAATAAGTTGTTTATATAATCTTCTTTAGAAACTTTTATTCTATCTATTTTAGATTCTACTTTAAATAAACTTTCTTTTAAATCTATATACTGTCTATCTATGATTTTAAGATTTTTATTATGTTCTTCTAGTTTTTGCTTTAGATCTTCTTTTGCTAATTTTCTATTTTCTAGATTTCTACTGTTGTCGCTTAATTGTTTATTTAAGCTAACTTTTTCTGTTTCTTCTATTACTGTCTCTTCTCTAAGCTTAGATATTTCTATATTTTGATTTTCTATAGATTTTTCTATATTGCCTTTTTTAAGTCTTAGTTCTTCATTTTCATTCTTTATTCTTTTAATATCTGCATATATAGATTCTAAAACTTGCTTATCCTTAACTAATTTTAGATTTAGATTATCATGCTTTTCTCTATCTTTTTCATAGTAGTCATTTGATTTTTTTAATTCTAAGCTTAGTTTTTCTATGGTTTCTTTATTTTCTTCATGCTCTTTGTCCATTTTTTCTATTTCAATTTTAACTATATCTAATTTATCTTTAGTATATTTTAAATTCGAAATAAGTCCATCTTTTTCATTTTGTAGTTTATTAATACTTATATTTATATTTTTTATTTCTTCTTCTACTCTATTTAATTTAGAACTTTCTATTATAATATTTTTTTCTAACTCTTTTACTTCTTCTTCTATTTTTAAAATATCATTTTTCTTTGTTGATATATTATTATCTTTTTCTTGTTTCTGTTTAATAAATTCTTTTGTTTCTTTTTTAGCATCTTCAAGTTTTTGAGAATATTCATTTATAAGTCTTTTTCTAGATAATATACTTGTATTATTTTTGAAACTACCTCCAGTTAATGACCCTCCTGGATTTAATATTTCTCCATCTAAAGTAACAACTTTATATCTATGACCTGTTTCTCTTGCAAACTTTATACCTTCATCTATATTATCTATTATTATAGTCCTTCCCAGTATATTTTCTATTATATTTTTATACTTTTCATCATAAGATAATAAATCACTAGCTATGCCTATAAATTTAGTATTACTTTTTATAGTACTTGGGTTTATCTTATTTGCTTTTATTGTATTTAGAGGTAAGAATGTTACTCTACCTAGATTATTTTTCTTTAAATAGTTTATAGCTATCTTGGCACTATTTTCATCACTAGTGATTATATTTTGTAAGTATGCACCAAGTGCAGATTCTATTGCTTTTTCGTATTTCTCACTAGTTGTGATAACTTGTCCTAAAGCTCCATGTATACCTTTTAAAGATTTATTTTTTAATACTTCTTTTACACCTTTATTAAATCCTTCATTATGATTTTCCATGTCTATATAAATATTAAGCTTAGAATTATAATTGTTTATACTATAGTTACCATCTTGAATTTGCTTTTCTAATTTTTTACTATGATTTATAAGCTCTTCTAAAGTATTTTTATTTTCCAATTCCTTTAGCTTTAATTTTTCTAATTCAGCATTTTTTTGACTAACATTTAGTTTAATATCATTTAGTTCTGTGAATTTTTCATTTAAATCACTTTTTACTTCACTAATCTCTAAGTCTATAGATTTATCACGAGAATTTATATTCTCCATATTGGCACTAAGTGTTGACAATCTATTACTAGATTCTTGTTTTTTATTTAAAAGGTTTATTATCCCATCTTTTAAACCTTCTATTTTACTATTTACCTTTTCTATACTTTCTTTTTTACTTAAATTATTTTTATCCAATAAATCTATATCTTCAGTTAGAGACTTTATTGTATTCTCTTTTTCTATCTTATTTATCTCTAAATCCTTAATTAAATTTTCATTAGAAGATATTTTATTTCCTATTTCACTTAACTCATTTTCACTTTTTAATATACTTTCATTTAAATTTTTAATTTTTTCATTTATAAGATTTAATTGAGCATCTTTCTGAGATATAACACTTTTTATACTGTTTATATAATCTATCGATTTATTTATATTCTCACTTATATCTTCAACTTCTTTAGATGTTTCATTTAAGTTATTTTCTAACTTTACCTTTTGGTTGTTAGTTTCTATAGCTTGTTCTTCTAATAGTTTACTGTGTTTTAGCGCTTCATTTAAATCTTTTTCTAGTAAATCTATTTCTTTTATATAGCTATTTACTTCTATAGTCTTTAATTTATCATTAAGTTCTATATACTTTTTAGCTTTTTCCTGTTGAGAAAATAGTGGTTTTAGCTGATTTTCTATTTCTATATAGATATCTTCTATTCTCTCTAAATTTTCCTTAGTATTTTTTAAATTTCTCTCAGCTTCTTGTTTTTTATATCTAAACTTTGATATTCCACAAGCTTCATCAAATACTTTTCTTCTATTTACAGGATTATTGCTAAGTATTTCATCTACTTTACCTTGTTCTATTATTGAGTATCCATCTTTTCCTATACCCGTGTCTAAAAGTAATTCTTTTATATCTTTAAGTCTGCAAGGTTTATTATTTAAAAAGAATTCACTTTCTCCACTTCTATATGCTCTTCTTTTTATAGTTATTTCACTAAAATCTATATTTAATTTATCTTCAGAATTATCTATAGTTAACGAAACTTCACAGTAGCTCATTGCTTTTTTGGTATCAGTTCCTGCAAATATTACATCTTCTAATTTGTCTCCTCTTAGACTTTTTATACTCTGTTCTCCAAGTACCCATCTAACAGCATCAGATATATTACTTTTACCACTTCCATTTGGACCTACTATTGCAGTTATCCCTTGATTAAATAATATATCTGTTTTAGTTGGAAAGGATTTAAATCCCTTCAATTCTAACCTCTTTAAATACAACTTCGTCTCTCCCTTCAATAATAAAACTAAAGGTTATAAATATTACATAATTTTATATATATATCTTTAAAACTAGTTTTAATTACTTTTTCATCATCTATTACTATTTCTAAGCTATCTAAATCAATATTAGCTTCTTTTGTTTTTAATATTATGTTTAATTTTTCTTTTAAATAATTAGTATTTGTCTTTTTATTACCTATTATTTTTGATATGTTCTTTTTATTAGTATTTACTACTATTTTACTTGTAGCTTTATTTTCTATAACAATACTTTCTAAATAATCTTTTATCATAGCCCCTTCTACTAATTCTCTAAAGGCTGGATGATATGGACCATCAACTACAGCTTTTCCTATTTGTATATCATCAGTAGCTTGGAGTCCAACTCTTATTACATTTATATTATTGACATAAAATAAAGCTAAAAGCTTTTTAACAATATCAACACTTTCTTCTAAAGAAAATGAATTATATTGCTTTCTATTTAATAAATCTTCTAAACCTGTCTCTTTAACAACTAGAGTAGGATAAATTCTTACGCAGTATGGGTCAAGTTCTATAAACTTTTTAGCTGTATTTATACATTTTTCCTCTGTATCTGAAGGTAGACCTACCATCATCTGAAGTCCTAGGTTTATACCATTTTCTTTTATTAATTTAGAACTTTTAAATACCTGTTCTGCATTATGGCCCCTTATGCTATCTCTTAATACATCTTCATCTAAAGACTGTACTCCAAGTTCTATTATACTTACACTATACTCTTTTAACATATCTAATATTTCTTGACTTATGCAGTCTGGTCTTGTTGACATTCTTATATCCTGTACTAAACCTTTGTCTACATACTCTTTAGCTACAGATAATAAATTTCTTTGTATATCAACATCTATAGCAGTAAAACTTCCTCCAAAGAAAGCAATCTCCACAATTGCATCTTTATCAATTGTTTCTAGATATTCCTCTACGATATTTCTTACGTCAGAGCTAGTTATATCTGTACTAACACCTGTTATCTTTTTTTGATTGCAAAATATACAATCATGAGGACATCCTCTGTGAGGAACAAATATAGGTATTATTCTTCTTTTCATATTTCATCATCCTTTATATTGTTACTTGTAGAGCTTTTTTAGCTGCTATTTGCTCTGCTTCTTTTTTACTTTTTCCTTCTCCAACACCTAAGACTCTTTCATTTATTCCAACTTCCATTATAAATCTTTTATTATGATCTGGTCCTTTTTCATCTACTAATCTATACCATATATTACTTTCACCTTTTCCTTGTAAAACTTCTTGAAGGTGAGTCTTATAATCTCTAAATATTTTACCTTTTCTTGAATCACAGATTATTCCTTCCATGTATTTTAGTATAAATACTCTAGCTGGTTCTAATCCTCCATCTAAGTATATTGCAGCTATTACAGCCTCAAAAGCATCTGCTAATATAGACATTCTATATCTACCACCAGTAGCTTCTTCTCCTTTTCCTAGCAACATATATATTCCTAGATTTATCTCATTTGCTGCTTCACTTAAAGATTCTTCACAAACTATATTTGCTCTTAACTTTGTTAATTCTCCTTCTGGTAAATTTCTTTCTTTTTTAAATAAATATTCACTTACTACTATACTTAGGACAGAGTCTCCTAAAAACTCAAGTCTTTCATTAAAATCATACTCCTTATTTTCATTTGAGTACGAACTATGAGTTAAAGCTTCTAATATATACTCTTTATTTTTAAATTTATATTCTATTATATTTTCAAACTCATCTATATTCTTTAATATATCTTTTTTTAACTTCATTTTATTACCTCCGAGTTAATTATCTCTAGATTATAGTGTACTATTTTTCAACAAGTATTGCAAAATAAAAAATTTACTTGTCTACTTTAATATTCACACTTATTTTTAAATTTATAGTTTCCTTATAATATATTTTAAAAAGAAAAGCCTATGAGATATTCTAATAACTCATAGGCAATCTTATATTAATCTAACTAATTTTCATCTATATCATCGCAACAATTAATACACATACAATCTTCATCGTCTGCTGATAGTATTATTCCTTGACAGTTTGGACAAACGATATCAACCTCATCATCATATAGAAGTTCTTCATCTACTTCTACTAAGTCTTTACAATTTGGACATTCCATTTCTATAAAGCTAAGGTCCCCTTCTTCATCTTCGTCTATTTCTGAATCACTATATATATCATCTTCTATATCACATAAATCTTCATCTATAGATTCAACATACTCAGTTAAATCTGCTTGCTCTTCATCTAATTCAACTATTGCATCTGCAAAACTATCTAAAACGTCTATTATCTTATGTATTATTTTTCCTTCTTTACTTTCAGAGCTTATGTCCATCCCTTCAGCTAATCCTTTTAGGTATGCAACTTCTTCAAATAGGTATTTCATATGTAACCCTCTCCTTCTTTTGTAAGTATAAAATTAAAAGCCCGTATATCTTTATTATTAAGATATACAAGCTTTTTATACATAAATTATTAAACTCTTGATAAATATTCACCAGTTCTAGTATCTATCTTTATCTTGTCACCTTCATTTATAAATAATGGAACTTGAACAACAGCTCCAGTTTCAACTGTAGCTGACTTAGTTACGTTACTAGCTGTGTCTCCTTTTATTCCTGGTTCAGTTTCAGTTACTTCTAATTCTGCAAAGTTAGGAGCTTCAACTTGGAAAGCTTGTCCTTGGTAGAATCTTATTGTAGCAACCTCATTTTCTTTTAAGAATTTTATAGCTTCTTCAACTTGTACATAATCTAAAGGTATTTGATCAAATGTTTCTTGATCCATGAAGTAGTATAATTCTCCATCATTGTATAAGTATTGCATTGGTCTTGTTTCTATATGAGCTTTAGGGAATTTATCACTTGGGTTGAAAGCTTCTTCTCTTATAGCTCCTGTTTTTAAGTTTCTATATTTAGTTCTTACGAAAGCTGCACCTTTACCTGGTTTAACGTGTTGGAAGTCAACTATTAAACATGGTTGTCCGTCTTTTTCAAATGTTACACCTTTTCTAAAATCACTTGCTGATACCATTTTGGTCCCTCCATAAAAATAAATTTATTATTTTGTGGTGATACTTTTTATTATATATTATAATCAAAAGTTTATTTTTAATCTTAGGCAAATACTTCTATTGTATTTATCTATATATGTATATATTATCACCATACCTTTTTCAATTATATATACTCTTGCAATCTTGTCAAGTTATATTAAAAAAATTAAGTTTATAACTACTTTTAGCCCTTGTTTTTTATAAGTGCATTTATGCCTAATATATAACTATCAAATCCAAAACCTGATATTTGTCCTATACATGCTTTTGCTGTCACACTTTTTTGTCTAAACTCTTCTCTTTTATGAACATTAGATATATGAACTTCAACTACATCTAATTGTACAGACATTATCGCATCATAAATAGCATAGCTATAATGAGTAAAAGCGCCAGGATTTATAACGATTCCATCATACAAAGTGTTAGCTTCGTGTATTTTGTCAATTATATCTCCCTCATGATTACTCTGAAAGAAATCTACAACTATATTTTCATCTATAATCTTACATTCCTTTTTTATATAATCTTTTAAGTCATCTATTGTTCTTTCACCATAAATTCCTTTTTCTCTTTTACCTAACATATTCAAATTTGGACCATTAATTACTAAAAATTTCATAAATACCCCCGACTATACGATTACAAACTTTTCTACTATTAATAATATCACATATTATCTAATATAAACAAGTATTTCGCTTACCACTTCATCTATATTTTTACTATCTACATTTATTTTTATATTAGATGCCTTATTATACTTATCAATTCTTTCTGAAAGTAATGTTTTTATAGTTTCTTCTACATCTTTGCTTTCTTTTAATAAAGGTCTTTTGTTTATTTCATTTGATACATTTTTTTTAATCGTACTTACACTTGCATCTAATAAAATTACATTTTGTTCATTTTTTAATATATCTATATTTTCATTCTTACTTACTATACCTCCACCAGTTGAAATTATTATGTTATCCTCAGTCGTAAGATCTTTTAGTAGTTTCGTTTCTACATTTCTAAAATATACTTCTCCATCTTCTTTAAATATGTCAGTTATAGACCTTTTTTCTATTTCTTCTATTTTAGTATCCATGTCAACATATTCCATTTTTAACTCTTTAGCTAGTTTTCTTCCTACTACGCTTTTCCCACTACCCATAAAACCAATTATTACAACTCTCATTTATTATCTCCCTCAAAATTTATTATATTTACAGTAAATTCTTTTTCTAGGTTAGTATTATTTTTTGACAACTCTAGTTTTATATTAGCTATTTTACCATCATAGTCTGTTGATATATACATATTATCTATATAATCTCCAACTTCATAACCTCCACCTTCACTGTTTCCATATACATCTAATGTCCTTATAAAAATTTTATTTGAATTTTTATTTAGAAATATTTCTTTATCCTTTAATTTATTATCATTTTCTTTGTACTTACATTTTATTGATGTTACACTTTTCAGCTCATTGTTTTTATCGTAGTTAATAATATATTTAGAGTTTTGTATTGCTTCTTTTATATATTTAGATACTTCATTTCCTTGTTGTTGTAATTCAACACTATCTTCTATTTTCATTTTTATATTATTTGAAAATATAAGTATATAATAAAGTAAACTTATTATTATGACTATAGAAGTTATTGATATTACGCTTTCTAAAAGTAAATATCCTTTCTTACGTTTCATACTTACCTTCTTTCAATAAGACTCTTCCGCTAATTGGTACTATTGTTATCTCTTTTTTAATATTTCCTTTATAAACTCTTATAGTTTGACCTCTACGATCTGGAGAACCATCGGTTCTAAATATTATTTTACTTTCCCCATATTCTATCTTCGTTTCATTGGGTAGTGACACTTCTTTTTTTATTTCACCTTTAGATTTTAATATATAAGATTTGTTTTCGTTATTTAGATCATAGTATATGTATGTGCTTAGGTCTCCGAGCATATTTACTCTTCTTACATATCTAATATCTACTGCTAATTGTTTCGTAAATGAGTTGATGTAATATTTATCTAGATTATCATAAAAAAAATATAATGTTGATACTAAAATCATTATACTTATGCATACAACAAGTTCTACCAAGGTCACATTCCTTCTCTTTTCATTTTTAAATCTCCTTGTAATTATATAATTTTACTATATCGGTTTTATCATCTATAGATAAATCCTCATTAAATGGATTTAATATTTTAACTTTTGATTTTAATTTTTTTATATAATTCCCATCCTTTATTGTTATGAGTATCTCAAAATCTACAGATTTTTCCTCTCTATTTATCGATATCCTTGATGGAATAGATACGATTACATTTTTTATCTTACATTTTGATATGTCTTTTATATTATTTATAAAACTTAATCCACTAAAAGAAGTGTAAAAATCATCTTCATCTATAGCATATTCTTTTATTAAATTAACTTCTCTTAGTATATTACTATGTACTACTTCCATAGCACCATAGCTATGTTGTTTTAATGTTTCATCTTTATAATCTAAGTTAAATATACTTAAATTATTATAGGATACTCCTATAGAAGTCATGGCTAATATTATTACAATAGAAAAGATTATTACAGTTGTTACTAGTATAGATCCTTTACTTTTTCGTAACATAAGACATAAGGTTTATACTATCATAATCACTTTGAACTATTACTTCTATTTTATAACAATTATAATAATCTTTTTCTTCTTCTATTGTTGTTTTTATCTTATATCCTTTTTCATTATTTTCATATGCTATTTCTTCATCATTTTCTATATGAAGTTTTGTATATTCTATATTCTTTCTAGCTATCTCAAGCATTTCAAATTTTTTATTGCTACAACTAACTAATCCATTACTATTTTGTAAGGTTGTAGCAATAATATACATACTTATACCTATTATAGATATACTAATTATACTTTCAACTAAAATAAATCCTTCTCTTTTTTTTATCAATAGTTACTCCTTTACATTAATCTACTTGATCATAGTAAAGTCCTTTTAGGTATAACTCATCCTCTTTACTTGGTTTTATGCCTGTCCATATGTAAAATGCCTCTAATCCTTGATTTATAAGCATATCAATTCCATATACTACATCTAAATTATTTGACTTTGCCCACTTTATAAAAGAAGTATTTTGTGGCTTATATACGATATCACATACTAATAAATCTCCTTTTACACGAATACTTTCATCAATAGGACATTCATTGCTTTCCATACCAACTGGAGTGGTATTTATTAATATATCAATATCTTCTATATCATTTTTATCTATAGTCTTGTTTGAATATGTAGAAGCAATTTTAAAATTATCTCTTATAATCTCACTGATATCCATAGCTTTTTGAATACTTCTATTTCTTATTTCTATAGATTTAACTTTATTAGATGCTAGCTGAACTGCTATGCTTCTACTTGACCCTCCAGCACCTATGATCATTATCTTTTTATTATTAAGGTCGTACCCTTTATCTAATATAGACTTTACAAATCCAAGCCCATCAGTATTATAACCTGTTAAAAAACCTTCATCATTTTTTATAGTATTTACAGCACCTATAAGTCTTGCATTTTTGTCTATATTTTCTAAAAATTTCATTACATTTACCTTATGAGGAATAGTTACATTACAACCTCTCATATTTAAGGTCTTAATACTTCTTACAGCTTCTTCTAAATCACTTTCTTTTACATCAAAACAACAATATATATTATTTTGATTATATTTTTTGAATAAATAATTGTGTATACTAGGCGAAAAACTTTGCTTAATTGGATGACCTAAAAGACCTACTAATTTTGTTGTTGAATTTATCATAATATTATCTCCTATCTAACTTTATTGTCATTTAACTATTAAACTATACATTTATATTTAAAAATTGCACATTCTTAAGTACTCTGTATATATAAAGTTTTCTGACTTTTTGCTTCCTCTTTCTTTATATTCACATATATCTAAATCGCTTTCTATGTTTAAATTGATTTCTATACCATTTCGATTATTTCTATTTACACTTATGTCACCATTATAAAGTTCTAAAATATTCTCTGTAACTTTAAACCCTATATCTATAGCTGATTTATATTTATCATTTATATATTTATAATGATTATATTTATCTTTATTTCTAATACTTATATTAGTTTTATTACCTTTCCTATCCAAATCAACGTAAATTGTACTATTTGAACAAGAATACCTTATAACTATAGATAATAAAGTTAATATAACTCTCTCTATATCGTCATCATCTACTCTTGATACAATCTCTTCCTCACTAGTATCAAATACTATGTTTATATCATTTTCTAATAAATATTTATTAAACTCCTCACAAGTTTCTTCTATTAACGTAACTATATTATAACAATTCACATTAGTTTCATGAAACTCAGATTCTAACTTAGCTAAATCTATTACATTGTTAATTAAGTTCATCAGCATATAAGAATTCTTTTTGATAATACTTATAGAATTATTTAACTCCTTACTTATTTCTTTTTCTATTTTATCTTTATATATATACTCTATTAGCTGAATCGATGATGATATTACATTTAGAGGTGTCTTTAACTCATGAGACATATTAACGAAAAACTCAGTTTTTATTTTATTAGCAATTTTTTTAGCTTCTATTTCTCTTTCAATATTTTCTATATTTACACTTTCTGTTATATCTCTTACTATTCCGATTTCTTTGATTTCATTATTAATTTCTATTAATTTTTTCCCAACCTCTAAGTTTAATTCTTCTCCCTTACAAGTTAAAACATCTTTTCTTTTAAAAACTACCTCCTCGTTGTTTTTATTTGAAGATATTAATATATCATTATTTAGTAGTATATCTTCTTCTTCTAGATTTAGATTTCTGGATATTTCTGTAAATGCTACATTTTTATATATTATATTTTTCTGTCTATAATCTGCTAAATATATACCTTCTGGTATTATATTAACAAATGTTTTATACTTTTCTTTGCTCAATTTTAATTTTTCAATAGATTCCTTATACTCTGTTATATCTTTTATAACAACTAAATTTTTATGTGTATCTCCATCTTTAAAACTTGTTCTATCTATATTCATATAAGAATTTTTTCCCATAGAAGAATAACATATTTCTCCTGTTATAGAATCCTCTAGAACTATCCTTTTTATTTCTTTTTCATTAAAATCTATACCATTATCTTTACTATTATATAAAATATTATTATTGTCTGTTATTAGTATATTATATGGTATAGTTTCTATTATTTTTTCGTACTTTATATTGTTTTCATCGGTCTTTATCTCATTTTGCTTATTGTAAGTTATATCTTTAAAGGAACATATGATACTTTCATTTTTATTAAATTTAATTGGTGTAAATGTAACTTTAAAAAATCTTCCATCCTTGCTCTTTATATCACTTTTAATTTCTGTACTATGTTTTTTTGTTTTTTCTATACTATTTATAAAATTCAATTTATCTTTTATATTATCTCTTAAAAATTCATCTATCGTTAATTTTTCTTTATGCACTTTATATTTATTCCAAATTCTAAGGAAATTATCATCTTTACTCAATATACATCCATTAGAATCTATTATAAATATACACCTATCTTCTTCTCCTACAATTTCTTTAATTAATTCTTTTTTATTCTCTAAATTCTTTTCTAACTTAGCTGTTATATATTTATTTTGTTCTAACTTTTTATTGTATAAACTAATATTTTTGTTACCTTTTTTAAACATTTTTTTCTTTTTCCATACTCTATTATGTTCAATTATTATATATGAATTTACTATATTTTTGAACATGTACAAGTATACAATTATATCTATAATACTCCTATATAGTAATACATTCTCTTTTTCAACCAATAGGCTTAACAAAATACTTGAGTATATAAAAGTAATAAATATAACAGTTATCTTACTAATACTTTTTCTTCTTGTTAATTTTATGATTTCATAAAAAATCATCGTACTTATAAAACCAGTTACCAAAATATTATATAAACCAATTTTATTGTCTATCAGTGTTGTAAGTAACAATATAAAACTAATAAATATTAAATTATTTATTTTTTTGTTGATATTATTTTCACATACGCTAATCAGGATTAATACTTGAGCAATCATATAAAAGTTGCTCAAGCTTCCCTGTGATATATCCTTTGCTTTTGATATAATAATAACAACTATCATACTTAAAACAATAATATCTTTCTTGCTTTTATGTAAAATATATTTAGAATATACTACATATAACATTGCAAGAAGTATTGAAACTGTAAGTATATTAATATATTTATGCATTCTCAATCCCCTTTAATATAATTAACTTAGCTACTACAATTAAAATATATATCTGAAAATTCTATATCGATTTTTTCGTTATCACTAACACTTACTCCCACATCTATATTTTCACTATTTTTTATATTATCTTTTAAAATAATGGTAAATTCACTCCCCACATTTACCTCGCTGTTTACCTTAATGTCTCCTCCATGTGCTTTTACTAATTTATTTACTAATGATAAACCTATACCAGTTCCCTCTGCACCTCTTGTAAGGGTTCTATCTACCTGTTCGAAGTTCTCAAATATAATACCTATTTTATCTTTTGGTATTCCTATTCCAGTATCCTTGACTGATATATATACTAAATCTCCATCTTGCCTAAACTTGACTACTATTTCTCCGCCTTTTGCAGTATATTTTATAGAATTTGATATAAGATTTAATACAGCTTTCTCTATTTTTTTCTTATCTAGTATCATATATTTACTATCTATATTAGATTTAAATTCTATATTTACTCCATTTTCACTTGTATATAGCTTAGATTTATTAACTATATCCTTAAGCAAGTTTACTATATCATACTTCTTATATTCCATTTTATAGGTTCCATTTTCAAAATGTCCTATTTCTAAAATATTATCTAATAATCGCATTAGCCTATAACAATTTTGTTTTATAAGTTTTGTACATCCATTATCTCCCTTATTATTTTCTTTTTCATAATTGTATATAAGTTTATTAGTTTCAAATATAGTTGTTACAGGTTTTTTTATGTCTTTAGATACATTAGCTAAGAACTCAACGTTAAATCTATACTTATTATTTATTTCACTTAATATTTCTTCCATTTTCTTTATTTTATATTCATTGTCTAAAGTTCTCAATATTATCAAATAACTATTGCCAATATCAATTATAGCAATTTCTATCTCTTTAATTTTATTTGAAGGAACTTGAAATCTTTTAAATTTACCATATTCTAATTGATTTAAGTAGCTTTTAACTATCTTATTTAGGTTTTCAGTTCCTATTTCTTTTAATATTTCTATTAATACCTTATTTCTATATATATGATTATGTCCATTTTTTTCTATTATTGCTATACCTTGTGGAAGTGTTTGCAACAATACCTTATAAGTTTTTTCTCTTTGCTCAATTTCCGAGATAGTATTTTCTATGTTAGTTATATCTATGGCTATAGTTAACAAATTCTTATTTCCTCTTAATATAATACTTGTTGTTATTACTTCTATAACTTTCTTATTTTTTGTCTTTATCTTCATACTTACCTTGTCTTTTTTTCCAGACTGAACCATGTTTACTTGTTCTATAAATTTATTTACACTTTTACTTAATACCTTTTCTTGTATATTTTGTAAAACTCCCCTAGATTCATCATAATCCTTTATATCAAACAATTCTATAGCTTTATTATTTATATATTTTATACTGCTAGAATTATGTATTATTATTCCGTCATTTAATATGTCTATTAATTTTTTAAATCTTTGTTCACTCTCTTCTAATTTATTTCTTATTAGGACGCTTTCTGTTATATCAGTTAGAATACATATATTTCTATATTTATTTTTTAATATTTCTCTCTTAGATGCAAGTCTATATATCTTTTCATCATATCCATTTATTATGGTATCCAAATTTTCAATTTCATTTAAATCTTCTGGAAAATCTATAAACTTTGATTTTATTTCTTCTAATATATCTAAATCACTTAAATTACTTTTATCTTTACATATAAATTTCTCAAATTCTTCATTTCCATAGAGATATTCTCCATCTCTATTTAATAAAAAAACTATATTTTGAGATTCTTCAATTGATTTATTTAATTCTGTATTTACTTCAGCCATACTATCTTTAATTTTTTTTTGGGTCTCAAATTCTAGATTTATTTTATCTATTAGAGATTGTGTCATACTTTGATTATATTTAACCTTCAATTTATAATCTTTAAGCATTTTCATTATATTTTCCATATTACTAATAAGTAGTGCTTGTACAATTAATAAGTTTAGCAAAGTGTATGTTAACATATAAAATTTATTCTTTATACATAGACTTATTACAATAAATAAATATATCCCTATCATAGTTAATATATATCTATTTTTGATTCTTAGATTAGTCTTTTTATTGATTATGATACTTATTTTTCCTAAGTTTAACATAGTAACTCCAAAGTAATAATTTCCAGTTACTAACATCAAAATTTCTAGTAAATATATACATAATATATACATTAAAGATTTACAATTTAATATTTTGTAAAGTACTAATAATATAAAAGGAATAGAAATAGCTATAGATAAACTAACAATTTCAAAAATTTCTTTATAAATATATAAAGATTTCATATTTTCACCATCCCCCTTTTTTTGATTCCCCTTACTATAATTTTATCTATTATGCATTTATATTTTTGTTTTCAACTTGTACATTCATAATCCTTCTTCTATCTTCTATATAAGTAATATTAACATATTATAAATAGTTTTTTTGTCAGTTTTTGAACAATTTCACTATAAATTATTTGTTATAAATTACAGTTTTATGTAATAAATACTCTAAGTATTATATATATTTTTAAAACAAAAAAAGCCTATATAAGGCTTTTTTCTGATTTTAATTCTTTTCTAAGTTTTTTTAGTGCTCTTTTTTCTATTCTTGATACATAAGATCTAGATATATCAAGTTTTTGAGCAATTTCTCGTTGTGTTTTATATCCACAAGTGGTTAACCCATACCTTAAAAGAACAATTTCTTTTTCTCTTTTAGTCAATATCTTATCTAGTTGTTCATATAACTTACCTATTTGAACCTTAAGTTCTACTTGGTCTAATATATAATCTATATCAGTTCCCAAAACATCTATAAGACTAATCTCATTGCCTTCTTTGTCCGTGCCTATAGGATCTTGAAGAGATACTTGAACCTTATTTTTCTTATTTGTTCTTATACTCATAAGTATTTCATTTTCTATACATTTAGATGCATAAGTTGCTAGCCTAGTTCCTTTGTCAACATTATAGGTTTCTATAGCCTTTATAAGTCCTATAGTACCTATAGAAATAAGGTCATCTTGCTCTTCATTGGCATTATTATACTTTTTTGCTATATGGGCTACTAATCTCATGTTTCTCTCTATTAAAACTTCCTTTGCATGTTCATCTTTGTCTTTTTTAAATTTAGTTAAATAAATAACTTCTTCTTCAGGGGTTAATGGTTTTTCAAATGATTTAAAAGTTGTCAACAGGCCACCCCCTCTTTGAGATGCTTCATTTTAAATTATATGAATCTGGCCTGTCTAAATTGCTTGTTTTATATAATATTTTATTTTATTTATATTTTAAATTTTTGCATATTTCCTTGAAGATTGGTAATGCTGATTTGCTTTCTTCTTTAGTTCCTTCTACTATTACTGTTATAGTATATTTTGGTGTGTCACTCGGATAAAATCCAGTTATCCATCCATTATTTACTGAAATACCATCTATATTGGTTTGGGCTGTACCTGTTTTAACGCCACACCCGCCTTCTAAGTCTTTAAGTGCTTCTCCCGTGCCTGATAAAGATACTTTTTTCATCATGTCTTTTACTATAGTCAATGTATATGGTGATATTATTTCATCTTCTTTAGATTGATTAAAATTTTTTAAGATACCCTTATTATTATCTACAATGCTATCATATATATATAATGGCTTATATGTTCCATTATTAGCAATTATTTGTGTCATTTGATTTATTTGTATCGGTGTAAATTCCATACTTCCTTGACCTATAGCTAAATTTCTTATAGATATGTCTTTTGGTATTTCTCTATTTACTTCCTCTTCTAACCCTATATCTACCTTTTTATCTAAATGGAGTTTTTTAGCATACTCTATTATTTTGCTTTTTCCTACTTTATTTGCAATATCAAAAAATGCAGTATTACATGAATTAGCAAAAGCTTCGGTTAAACTTTGTATACCATGTCCCTCTTTATTATGGCAATTTAATATTTCTTTATTTTTTCCTATTTTTGTATTTCCTGTGCAATTATATGTATAGTTCTCATCTATAATTTTAGTATCAAGAGCTGCATATAAAGTTACTATTTTAAATACAGAACCTGGTGCATAAGTATTTTGTATTACCCTATTTCTAAGTTCACCCTTAGATTTTTCTGTATCACTTATATACTTACCTATATCATTTTGATCAAAGTTTGGCCTAGAACTCATAGATAGTATTTCACCACTTTCTACATCTGATATTATAACAGCTGTAGGGTTAGCTTCTTTATCTACTACTTTTTCAACTATTTTTTGAATATTTTTATCTATTGTTAATTTTATATGCTTATCTTTATCATCTTTTGTTACTGTTTTTATACTTCCTTTTAGTACATCTAAACCTTCTTTTCTACCTGCTTCACCTACTTTAAATACAGATATATATTCTTCATTTGATGCATTAAGCACTTCATCCATACTTCTCTCTATTCCATATTGTCCTATCTTATCTTTTTTATTTATATATCCTATAGTGTGGGATAAAAGGCTATCTTCGTCATATCTTATACTTCTTTTAGATACTATTATATTTTTTTCTAGTAACTTTTCTTCCATTTTTTTACTTATATTATTTACTTGTATTTCAAATATTGATGACTCTGTTTGCTCTTCTATTTCTTTATATATCTCTTTATCACTTAAATTACTTACTTCTTTTACTAAGTTTCTTATGCTAGAATCATTTATAAATTTTTCTTTTTGTACTATTAATACAGTTTCTTTCTTCTTATCAGTTAAAGGTTGATTATTTCTATCATAGATTACACCTCTACCAGTATTTAAATCTATTTTTTCAGTACTTTGATTTTCTTGTCTTTGTTTATATTCATCAGATTTTAATATTTGTATATCTGCTAGTCTATATATTAAAAATAAATATACTAATACAAATATTAAAACTGTTGTTTTTCCTCTACCAACCATAGTTTTTGGTAAATTATATTTTTTCCTTGACATAAAATCACCCCTTAGATACTTGTCATTTTTGACAATTTCTAAGGGGTTAATACTCTTTATTCTAATTAATCTAATTGTGTTCTTATTTTACTTATAACTATATCTATAGCTACTTCGTTTTGTCCACCTTCTGGCATTATTATATCAGCATACTTTTTATATGGTTCTATAAATTGATCATGAGCTGGCTTTACTGTAGTCAGATACTGATCTATAACAGAATCTACAGTTCTACCTCTTTCTTTTATATCTCTTTGTATTCTTCTAAGTATTCTTATATCATCTTCAGTATCAACATATATTTTTATATCTAATTTATTTCTTAACTCTTCATCTTCAAGTATCATTATACCTTCTACTATTATTATATCCTTTGGAGTTATTGTAACAGTTTCGTCATGTTTTCTAGTATGAAGTTCATAGTCATATATAGGCTTTTCTATGCTTTTTCCATTACATAATTCTTCTATATGTTGTATTAAAAGCTTATTATCAAAAGCAAGTGGATGGTCATAATTAGTTTTTAGTCTATCTTCAAAACTTAAATGTGTTTGGTCTTTGTAGTAAGCATCTTGCTCTAATGTAGCTATATTTTCATCTGGTATATTATCCATTATAGCTTTACAAACTGTACTCTTACCAGAACCAGTTCCTCCTGTTATTCCTATTATTAAAGGTCTCTTAGTTTTTTTCATGATGTAGTACTCTCCTTACAAAAAAGATTAGCGTTTATTCTTGATCATTTGGATTCTCTAAATAGAATCCAGATGTAAACTCTCTATTATTTAACTTTATTTCTTCGATCCAACTTGGATTAAACTCCCAATTATTTGGGTCTTCATAAAACTTATCTAAAGCAAATCTATAAGCTTTAACAACTTTAGATATATAATTAGCGTCTTTCATCTTACCTTCTATTTTAAGACTATTTATTCCTGACTTTATCATAGCCGGTAAATCTTTTATCATACATAAATCTTTAGAATTAAATATGAATGTTCCTCTCTCATCTTCATAAACCGGGAAATATTCTCCTGGTCTTTTCTCTTCAACTAGACTGTATGTTTTTTTATTTACTTCACTATCTGAATCTTTTCCTTTTATATAATTGCTTATAAGAGGCCTTCCTGAATAAGATATAGCCATTACTCCATGTACATATGCTTCTAAATCTAATTCTATAGGTGTATTTAGCCTTATTTGACCTAGCTCATCACAAGATAATTCTCTTGATAATGTTATTCTTTTTATACCTTGCTCATGCCAAAATTTAGCTGTTACGTAATTTGTAACATTAGCTTGTTCTGCTAAATGTATATCCATATTTGGTACAGCCTTTTTAGCTACTACAAGCATACCAGGCTCTGCTATTATGATAGCATCTATTCCTACAAATTCAAGTTCTTTTAGGTATGTTTCTATATCTGAAAAGTCCTTACTATGAGGAACTATATTAACAGATGCATAAACCTTTTTATTATGTTTATGTGCAAAGTTTATACCTTCTATTAATTCATCCTTTAAAAACTCCTTATCTATAGAGTTAAGACCAAAAGCTTCACTTCCTATATATATAGCATCTGCACCATTTGTTATATTTAACTTTAATTCTTCTAAGCTTCTAGCTGGCGCCAATAATTCTACATTATGCATTTAAATCACCCCTCTCGCTTTGTTTGTAGCTAAGTGCTACTCCATCTGCTATAGGTATTAAAGATGTAGTTAAATAGTCACAGTTTGATATATAATCTAAGTAACTTCTCATTCTTTTTACTATAGTCTTTTTACGTCTTATAACGAAACTATCATGTGCAACCATTCCTTGATATAATATATTATCTGATATTAAAAGTCCATCTACTTTTAATTTATCTATAACCATATCATAAAATAATTGATATTGTCCTTTAGCTGCATCTAAAAATATTATGTCAAACTCTCCTTGAACTTCTTTTAATTTTTCTTCTGCATCGCCTTCTAATATCGTTATATTATTTTCAAATCCAGCTAATTTTATATTTTCTTTAGCCTTTTCTATCATTTTTTCATTTCTCTCTACTGTTATTATCTCCACATCTTCACCTAGAGTAGATGCAAATAGTATAGATGAGTATCCTATAGCACAACCAACTTCTAGTATTCTCTTTGGTTTTTTCATTTTTAGTAAAACTTTTAAAAGTTCTGATACTTCTTTGTGTATTATAGGTACATTATTTTCATGTGCATAATCTTCTAGTTCTTTTAAAAGTCCTTCTTTATCTTTTAATGTATTTCTTATGTAATCTTGTACTAATTCATTTACTATATTGCTCATTAAATTCACTCCTTAAATAGCAGAAACATTAATATAGGATTACACTTTGAATATCTCAAAGCATAATCCCCATATTTTAAATTTTATTTATTCTCTGCACTTGCTTTTTCTTTGCTTAATTTATCCCTTTGTTCTTTATATTCCTTCTCAAACTTAAGATGTTCTTCGTAAGTTTTGCTATAGTTATTTCCTCCATCCATAGTAGCTACAAAGTATAAATAATCTGTATCTTTTGGATATAATACTGCTTCTATAGATTTTATACTAGGATTAGCTATTGGTGTCGGAGGTAGTCCCACATTTTTATAACTATTATACGGAGAATCTATCTTTAAATCATTATATGTTACTATTTTTTTTCTTTCTGGGAATATATACTGTATAGTTGCATCAGACTGAAGTCTCATACCTATATCTAATCTATTGTAAAATACACTTGCTATCATAGGTCTATCTTCATCTCTAACAGCTTCTTTTTCAACAATAGAGCTCAGATTTACGACCTCTTGAAGAGTCATTTTTAACTCTTTTTGTCTTTTTTGTAACTTTTCAGTATACATTTTACCAAATTCAGCTAACATTTTATCCAAAACCTCTTTTTCACTTGTACCTTCTTCAAAGTAATAAGTCTGAGGATATAAGAAACCTTCTAGTGTAGTTATATCTTTTTCTTTTAAATATGGAAAATCACTATAAAATTCCTTTGGATTTTTGATTAGTTTTTCATACGTTTCTTTATTGCCCAGTTTTTTAGATACTAATTTATCAATTACTTCATTAGAAGTTGATCCTTCTGGTATAGTTACTTTTATACCATCTTGATATGTTTTTCCAGATGATAATATGTCAATTATATCATTATTAGAATAGGTTTGATTAAGCAAATATTTTCCAGACTTTATGTTTGGAATTTCATTACTTACTTTTGCTACAACTTTGAATAATGTCTTATTCTTTATTAATTTTTTTTCGTATAATATATCTGTCATTGTATTTATAGTAGCACCTTTAGGTATTTCTACTACTATATCTTTTTTATTTTTTTTATTGTATGGTCCTATTTGTATGAACACAAAACTCCCTATTAATCCCAATAATACTACCAAGGAAATTAATGCTATCTTAAGTTTATTATTTCTCAAGTACATAGTATTTTCTACTCCTTATATATATTTATATCTTTTATATTATAAATCTAAGAATAAAAATTTTCAATAAAATTGTCGAATAAATTTCTTTTCTAAATTCATTGCTTTTTTATATTTGACTTATCTAACGTTCATTTATTAGTAATTTATCAAATTAATTATAAAAATTAATAGCTTCAAAATTTTTTTATAATTATAAAAAGCTTAACGTTATTTTTTACACGTTAAGCTTTTTATAATCATAATATTAAAATTTTTTTATTTCATCTTTAGTTACAACACCATATATTAACTTTTTAGGTTGTGTTTTATCATCTACTATTTCATAAGCATTTATAAATCTTTCTTTTGCTTGTTCAAATTTTTCTTCTTTATTATAATGCATGTAAGCTAATACATCGCCTTCATTTACATAGTCTCCTACTTTCTTTTGAAGTACTATACCTGCTGATAAATCAAGTTCATCTTCTTTAGTTTCTCTACCAGCACCTAAAATCATAGCAGATACCCCTATTTCTTCTGCTTCTATCTTACTTATATAACCACTTTTTGGTGATTTTATAGGTACTATATTTTTAGATTTAGGAAGTAAATCATAATCGTCAACTACCCTCTTATCTCCGCCTTGATTTTCTATAAACTCTTTTAGTTTTTCTAGTGCACGTCCTGAAGATATAGCGTCTTGTATCATTTTCTTACCTTCTTCGAAACTTTCACAAACTTTTGCTAATACTAACATATATGCCCCTAATGTTTCACATAGCATTACAAAATCCTTAGGTCCATTTCCTTTTAAAGTTTCTATAGCTTCTATTACCTCTAATGAGTTACCTACAGCAAATCCTAAAGGCTCATCCATATTAGTTATCATACCTATTGTTTCTCTACCCATTCCACAACCAATATCAACCATAGCTTTTGCTAGTTCAAATGAATCATCTAGTGTTTTCATAAATGCTCCATCACCAGTTTTAACATCAAGTAATATAGCATTTGAACCTGATGCTAATTTTTTACACATTATACTAGCAGCTATTAAAGATATATTATCAACTGTAGCAGTTACATCTCTTAGAGCATACATTTTTTTATCAGCAACTGCTATTGTAGCTGTTTGACCACAAACTGCTATATTTTTTTCATTTACAGAATTTATAAATTTCTCTGCATCCATTTCTATTGAAAATCCTGGTATAGCTTCTAACTTATCTAAAGTCCCTCCAGTGTGTCCTAATCCTCTTCCTGACATTTTAGCTACAGGAGCACCACATGATGCCACTAATGGAGCTAAAGCTATTGTAGTTTTATCTCCTACTCCTCCTGTACTATGCTTATCAACTTTTATTCCTTTTATAGCTGATAGGTCTATAACATCTCCTGAATTCATCATAGCTTCTGTAAGATATACTGTTTCTTGTTTATTCATTTTGTTTATATATATTGCCATTAAAAGAGCTGATGCTTGGTAATCAGGTATTTCATTTTTTGAATATTTTTCTACGAAAAAGTTTATTTCTTCTTTAGGTAATTCATGCCCATCTCTTTTTTTTCTGATTATATCATATATTCTCATTTTATCTCTCCTTAACAAACTTTATATATAATCTATTATTTAAATATATAAGCTTAATACTAAGTTTAGTATTAAGCTTATATATTTATTATATACTTTTAACTACTAATTTAACTAAACTTAAGAATTCAGCTTTTACTTTTTGAGTAGTTTCTATTACTTCTTCATGGTTAAGAGGTTGATCAAGTATTCCTGCTGCCATGTTAGTTATACAAGATATTCCTATAACATCCATAGATGAATGGCTAGCAACTATTACTTCTGGTGCAGTAGACATACCAACAGCATCAGCTCCTAGTATTCTTGCCATTTTAACTTCTGCAGGTGTCTCATATGTTGGTCCACTAAAGAATGCATATACACCTTCTTGTACTTTTATATCTAGCTTCTTAGCACACTCTCTAACTAATTCTATATATTTTGGTGAATAAGCTGTAGACATATCTGGGAATCTTGGTCCAAATCTTTCATCATTTTTACCCATTAAAGGTGTACTTCCACTTAAGTTTATATGATCTTTTATTATCATTAAATCACCTGGTTTAAAGTCTACATTTGCTCCTCCAGCTGCATTTGTAACTACTATAGTTTCAACTCCTAAAGCTTTCATAACTCTAACTGGGAATGTTATTTCTTGTTGAGTATATCCTTCATAGTAGTGGAATCTCCCTTGCATAGCAACTACATCTTTGCCTTCTAATTTACCTATTACAAGGCATCCTGCATGTCCTTCAACAGTAGATACAGGGAAATTAGGTATTTCATTATATTTTATCTTTACTGGATTTTCTATTTCATCAGCTAATACTCCTAATCCAGAACCTAATATAAGTCCTATCTTAGGTGTTATATTTATTTTTTCATTTATAAATTTTGCACTTTCTTGTACTTTGTTAAACATATGTCTCCTCCTTGACTATTTAAGTATTTGTGATTTAAAACTAGTTCCATTTTTAGTCATTTTTGTATCTAATATATCTGCTACTGTAGCACCTATATCTGCAAAACTTTTTCTTATACCTAAGTTTACACCACTCTTGATATTTTTTCCATAAATTAATACAGGTATATACTCTCTAGTATGATCCGTACCTTTGTAAGTTGGATCATTACCATGATCAGCATTTATTATAAGTATATCATCTTCCTTTAAAGCATCTATTATTTCTGGAATTCTAGCATCGAATTCCTCTATAGCTTCTTTATATCCTTTTACATTTCTTCTATGTCCATATTTTGAATCAAAATCAACTAAATTAGTAAATATTAATCCTTTATTTTCTTTATTAATGTAATTTATAGTTTGGTCTACTCCATCCATATTATCTTTAGTGTGTATAGCTTCCGTTATACCTTGTCCATTAAATATGTCTTCTATTTTACCAACGCCAATTACATCTAGTCCAGCTTCTTTTATATTATCTAATACCGTTTTTTCAAAAGGATTTAATGAGTAGTCTCTTCTGTTAGAAGTTCTTACGAACTCACCTTTTCCTTTTCCTATATATGGTCTAGCTATAATTCTAGCTACTGCATTGTCTCCCATCATTATTTCCCTAGCTATTTCACACATTTTGTATAATTCATCAAGTGGTATTATTTCTTCATGCGCTGCTATTTGGAATACACTATCTGCTGATGTATATACTATTACATCTCCTGTTTTCATTTGATGTTCTCCATATTCATCTAATATAGCAGTTCCTGATGCTGGCTTATTTCCTACAACTTTTCTTCCTGTTCTTTTTTCAAATTCATCTATTATTTCTTTTGGGAACCCATTTTCAAATGTTTTAAATGGAGTTTCAACTAAAACACCTGTCATCTCCCAATGTCCTGTTGTAGTATCTTTTCCTTGAGAAATTTCTTCACATTTTCCAAAACAACCTATAGGAGAATCTACTCCTTCTACAAAATCTACTTCGTCTATATTTCCTATCCCTAATTTTAATAAGTTAGGTATCTTTATATCCTTATGTGTTTTTATTATATTTCCTAAAGTATTAACACCTTCATCTCCAAATTTTTTTGAGTCTGGAAGTGCTCCTATTCCTACACTATCAATTACAATCCATACAACCCTATTCATATTATGTCCTCCTTTTTTTGTAGTTTATTTCCTAGGATGTTTTTCTTTTATTTCTCTTCTCATATTCTTATTTATGTGATTTAAATATGATTGCAAACTAGATAAATTGCTATTTCCTAATATTTTGCTTACTACAGCAACATTAGCACCTTCATTTAAAAGATGAATAGCAAAAGAATGCCTAAGCATACTTGGATTTATGTTTTTATCTATATTAGCTAAATTAGCATATTTTTTAATAAGTTTCCATAAGCCTTGTCTTGTAAACCTTTGTCCTAAGGAACTTACAAATAAAGCTTTTTCATCTTCATTTGCCAATTCAGTTCTTGATTCATTTATATATTTTTCTAAATACTCCTTAGATGTATTGGATAAAGGTATTATTCTTGGATTTTTTCCTTTATCACAGCATATATAGTCTAAATCTAATTCTACAGAATCTATATCCATATCTATAAGCTCTGATACTTTTATACCTGTACCATACAATATTTCAAATATTGCCTTATCTCTTATTTCTTTAGGTGTATTTAAATTTTTAAAATCTAAAAGCCTTTTTATTTCTTCCTCTGTTAAAATATCTAAACTATTTTTCTCTATTTTAGGCTTTTTTATATTTCTTGCAGGATTATTTTTACTTATACCATAAAAAAATAAATAATCATGAAAAGATTTTATTGATGATATCATTCTAGATACTGTTGCTACAGATATATTTTCCTGTTCTAATCTTATTATATATCCTATAATATCATTTTCTACAACATTATCTAAACTTATCATCTTTTCTTTTAAATAATCAACATATCTTTTTATATCTATATAGTAAGATGATATAGTATTTTTAGATAGATTCTTACTATTTAGATATTTTATGTATTCCTCTACAACCTCCATAGCAAACTCCTTATCTGACTAGGAACTTAATCATACCTATACTTATAGTATTTAGTACAACTTGTAATATAACTGTAATACTTATTATAATTATAACATTTAATATAAATCTTTTTACTAAAAATATCATATTTTCTTTTCTTTTGTGCTTAATTTCTAATAATATTTTTTTTACATAATCAAATGCCACTAACGTTAATATAACTGTACCAGGTATAATAGCTAAATTTTTCATAAATAAAACAAATATCATTTTTATTGATTCAAAATTTAGTGCTAATATCATACTATTTATAGTATAGCCTATTGATAAACCTTTTAGCATAAATATTATAAGCACTACTGGAAAAGTTATTACTAAGACTGAAAAAAAAGCGACACAAGCCATAAAGCTTAAATCTATTTTTAAATTTGATAATATAGCTTCTTTTATTCCTTCTCTTGAATTATAGTACTCACTTATAAAACTAATATCTTTTATTATTTCATCTTGATAACTTGGCCATATTTTATTTAGATAAGATCCAAGTGCTACAAATACAATAAATATTAACCCAATAAGTACTATTTGTCTGTTAAGTTCTTTAAAATTATTTTTTCTATATGTTCTTCTCAAATTTATAACCTCCCCTTTTACCTTACAAAATAGTATGTATAAAAAGAGGAGGTTATGACATTTTATATTAATTCTCTAGCTATTAAAATTCCAATTGCTGTTTTTGCATCTTCTATTTCATTTTGAATAACCATGTTATAAGCTTCTTCTAAACTTATAGTATGTACTTCTATATCTTCATCATCATTTAAATTTCTTTCACCTACAGTAATATCAGTAGCTAGATATATGTATATTTTTTGATTAGAAAAACCTGCTGATGTATAAAACTTATGTATTAGTTTTAAATTTGAAGCATCGTATCCCGTTTCTTCTTTTAGTTCTCTTTGTGCACATTCTTTTGGTGTTTCACCAGGTTCTAACTTTCCTGCTGGTATTTCCCATATAACTTTTTCTATTGGTTTTCTAAATTGTTTAATTAATACTATTTCATTATTTTCATTTAATGCTAATATACCAACTGCACCAGGATGTTCTACTATTTCTCTTTTTTGATATCCTTGGTTTATAGTCTCTACAGTATCTACTTTTAGGCTGATTGTTTTTCCAGTGTATATTTTATCACTACTAATAGTCTTTTCTTCTATCACCATCACAAACCTCCATTAAATAATATGCAGCACTACTTGCAGCCTCGAAAAACTCTTTATCTTGTTCATAATTTCTTCCCATAGTTCTTACCTTCAGGCCAAAATAATCTAAGTCTTCTTTAGTATTTTTATTATCTATATATACTATATTATGTCTATTTAAATCATTTTCTTCTATTTGTGCTCTTATTTTATTTAATTTATCACTTTCATAATTTGATATTGGTATTGTTATATCAACATTTACAATTTCTTTAAAAATAGTAATACTATGGTGAGATATTCCATTATGTCTTTCTCTTTTATCTGCAAAACTAATTCTAGGTATAGCTATAGGATTTCCACCAAGTTTTTTTACTGCATCTAATATAGGTCCTTGTTCTATTCCTGTAAATCCATATTTAGTTCCAGTACCTGCAATTCCAGGTCCCATACTAACAAATACACAGTCTGCATTTAATACTTCTTTAGCAGTTATTAAAGCTGTATATATATTTATACATTCATAATCCCCTCCGAATGCATTCCCTATAGTTATAGTATAGTCTATTAATCCTTTACTTTTTAAAGTTTCTACATTTTTACTTAGGTATATCGGTAATGCAGCTCCATCTGTCATTATATATACTATTTTTTTATCTTTATTATTTCTTTTATATGATGCTACAAAAGGTGTAAGCATACTATGAAGTGTCCCAACAACAACTGGCATATCATTTAAACTTTTAAAGCTTGATATTTTATCATGATAAGTACTTTCTTGTTCTTCAACTGAATCTACCTTAACTTGTAGTGGCGTATATCTTAATTTCATAATATGACCGCCTTCTGTAAAGCTTGATTCTATATTATTTAGATTAGTTATTACAAAATGATATCCTCCAGTACCTAAACTTAACTCAACAGCTGTTGTATTTAATACAACCTCATCACCTACATTTACACTCCCTGTCATCTTAGGGTAGTTGTATGCTTTTTGTATTTCTCCATTTATATTAACTCTTATATCTTCTAATTTTTCACTCTTATCTTTTATAGAATCTACAATTCCTATTCTTTTACTTATCATAAGTTTACCTTCCTAATTTATCTATGAAATTTAAGAACTTATTTTTCTCTATTATCTTAGTTAAAGAATACTTCTCTGTAAGTATATGTATAAATATTAAAAATGCTAACCAAGCTAATCTAATATTAAATGAATACCCCATACATATAAGTATTCCTATAGATATACCTAAAACATTTGATCCTGTGTCTCCCATCATAGCTTTAGCTTTTAAGTCGTAATTAAAATATGCTAATACATTTGGAAGCAGTAAAAGAAGTAGACTTTTTTCAAATCCTGCTAATGTTAAAAGTAAAACTAACCCTATTATTAAATATACCTTTATAGCTCTTCCAGGCCTTAAATCTAATAAGTTCATAAGATTTGTAGAAAGTGCTATTATAAGAGTATTTACAATTATATCTAATATATCTTTAGATATTGCTATAGATATTAATATACCTATAAATCCTCCAAATAATGCCTTAAATCCACCTGTTGTAAGCTTTCCTTTAAACAAACTCTTAAAATGTCCTTTAAGCCCACTAACATCTCTATTTCCTATTATATCGTCTAATATTCCTGCAAAGAACATTGCTATTATTCCAAATATGAACATAAATAAATATAGTAGCTTATTAACATCATTAGTTACAAATCCTATAATAATACCATTTATTATTATCATAGGTAAAAATACTATACCCATACTAACTGGTATCATATCTTTTTTATAATTTGGTCTTAATACATTACTATCTATTAATAAATTTTTAAATAAAGGGATAACAACATAGGTTCCAAGCAATCCTGTTATAAATAAAACAGTATAAAGTATATAATATTTCACCTATATACTACCTCCATTCTTTATTTTTTGCTTTTAAAACTTTCTTTATATGGTAGTATTGTTTTCCCCTATGAATAAAACCTTTTAAATCTCTTCCTGTTTCACTATGAGTCATATTTACTAATACTTCTTTGATTGTGTAACCGTATTTTAATATGTCTATAGTCATACCTACTTCTACACCATAACCATATGGAATCTCTTCAAATTTTTCTAATACTTCTTTTTTAAATATCCTTTGTCCTGATAAAGTAGAGTCTAGTTCTACACCTGTCATCTCAAATACAGATTCTTTAGCTAATCTTTTTACAAATCCTAGTCCTCCCTTTTTCTTTGCAGGAGGGAATTTTGCTATAATAACATCGGCTTCGTTGTTTAATATAGGCATGATAAGTTTTTTAACTTCACTAGCTGAACTTCCTAAATCTCCATCTAAAAATCCTATTATATCTGCATTTTCCATAGCTATTTTTAACCCATAGTTTAATGCGTATCCTTTACCTCTATTTTTATCTAATTTAAACACTTTTATTTTGTCATTTTTAACACTAGATGCTATTTCTGTAGTATTATCGCTAGAACCATCATCTACAACTACAATTTCATCTATTTCATTTATATCAGTAATGCTTTCTAATGTGTCCTTGATCTTATCTGCTTCATTGTAAGCTGGTATTATTATACTTATGTAAGAACTCATATTTTTTCTCCTTTTCTTATTTCTTATAAGGGAATAATTGTTTTGCACTTTCTAATCTACCAAAATCCCCTGTAGCTCCTTTTTCATTTAATAATATAGTTAAAGAAACTTTACCTATTCCTTCTTCAATATTATCTATAGTTGCTATTTTGTTTTTAGAATATAAGTCTATATAAGAATTTTTAGTATTACTTTTTTGAACTCCTACTATATATTTATTTTGTTCTTTTAATTTAGTTATTAAAGCTTCATCTATCTTATCAAAGTTTTCTTTTTGAACTTTATCTTCACTTCCACCTGTTAAAACTACAGAATCATAATCTATATAATTTTCTGCTATAGATTCTACTTTAATTAACTCTAAACGTTGAAGATTTTCTAACTTAGATATACTACCTTCTTCTTTTAAAGATTCTGCTATATAATTTATAACATCTTTTGCATTGTTTAGTTCAATTGAAAGTTCTTCTGATGCTTTCTTTAAAGCATCTTTATTTTCTATATTGCTAGTAAGTACTATATCAAATGCTACATTTCCTCCAGCATTTTGTATTATACTTGCAATTTCTTTACTATAATCATTTTTTTCATTTGTAGATATTATTCCTATATTTTTATTTACAAGACTATCTTTTATTATCTTATCTGAATTTTGATTTATTATGGCTATTGCTTCATCATAATATTTATTTAAATTAGTTAAATTTTCTTCTAAGTTATCATTTGTTGTTTTTAGTACTTCAAACTTACTATCTAAATCTTTGATCATACTTGCTTGTTGTTTACTAAGTTCTTGATCATAATTTAGATTAAATCCTACTAACATACCAATTCCTAAAGCTATAAAAATAGCTCCTATGGTAACTATATAATATTTCATGTTTATATGCATTTTTTTCCTCCTAAATCTACATTTGTAGTAATAGCTTTAATTTTAGCTGCATTAGATGTATAAACTGCTGAACACTTGGAGAGAAAGAGGCTAGTATAAGTATTGGGAATAAGGCAGTAGCTATTAATGCCCATATATACTTCATCTTTAACTTACTTCTATATAGTAGGTTAACTCCTTTCGCATCTATAAGCTTTGATCCTATTTTTAATCTTACTAAGAAAGTACTTGCCATACCCTTTCTTCCTTTTTCTAGAAAATCTATCATATTAGAATGAGTTCCAAGAGCCACTATAAGCTCTGCTTTGTACTCGTAAGCTATTAACATAGCTATATCCTCACTAGTTCCAGGTGCTGGAAATACTATAGCATCTAGCCCTAAATCTTGAACTCTTTTAAGACCTGGTGCCCTTCCATCTGTATAAGCATGTACGATTATCTCACCTGCTTTTTTAAGAGCTTCATCACTAACACTATCCATATCTCCAACTATAACATCTGGAGTATAACCAAACTCTAGTAACGCATCCGCTCCTCCATCAACACCAACTAATATTGGCTTCACTTCTTCTATGTATGATAATATTGTGCTTAAATCTTGCTTATAATCTTGTCCTCTTACAACTATTAGTACATGCCTATTAGCGTAATTAGTTTTAACTTTAGGTATTTCGACTTCTCCTAATATGAATCCTTTTTCTTTCTTTGCATAATCAATAGTATTATCTATGAACCTATCTAGTTCAACTGCTAAGTTTTCGTATGCTTTTTTTAATTTGACTGCTACTTCTTCTTTGCCTAATACTTCACCTTGTCCTAAAAATTTATTGTCTCTATAAATTTTACCATCTATAATTTCAATATTTTGACCTTCAGACAACTCATTAAATAATTCTTCACCTATATTATCAACTATAAGAATATTTTTTTCAGTTAGTATTCCAGGTCCTTTATTAGGATATCTTCCACTTATAGAAGGTGATGCATTAATAACTAGCTTTACTTTACCTTCTACTAAAGAATTCGCTGCAACTTCATCTATATCTATATGATTTATAACAGCTATTTCTCCACCCGTAAGTCTCTTTGCAAGCCTCTTTGTTTTTCTATCTACTTTAATAGGGCCTTCGACTCTCATAAATTAAACCTCCGATATCATTTTTAAAATCACATTACATTATAGCATTATTTAACGACAAAATAAATGTTTAAAGTCAGTTTATAATTTTATATAAGGATTTTTTAAATATATTTGTATATTTTAATCAATCTTATTTAACCTTGATAAATTCATCAACTCACTTTTGCTGTTTTTTTCAGGGTTACATATTACTATTTCTAAAAGGAGATTTAACTGTTCTCCTATTGATTTTCCACTATACCCCATCAACCTTAAATCGTTCCCGTTTATATCTAAATCATTTATTTTATAGCATTCATTATTTTTAGCTATTTCTTCTATAAATTCTGTATATTTATCTATTGAATGTTTTCTTATACTTAATTCTTCAATCTCTTCACAATCACCTACTTTTTTGTAATATATTTCCTTCAATTTTAAAATATCTTTTAAATTATCAATTCCTATTTTATTTAGAATTTTTTTAATACCAATCTTATCTAAATCTATATTATCTATTAGCATATAGTCAATCATATTATTTATGTATTTTGTTACATTATTTGGATATTTCAGTTTGCTTACAATATTATTTTTTCTTATATTTTTATTGTAAAACTCTATTTTTTCCTTTGTCTTATTTAGTCTTTTTGTGTTATTTTCTAAAATTAAAAATTCTATCATCAATAGTCTTTGCTCTAAACTAATATTACACTCTTTTAATATTGTTAACTTTGTACAAAAATCTTCATAATTCTCTACATGAGAGTATATCTCTAACTCCTTAAATATATTCAAACTATATAATAATCCTAGTTTTTGAGGGTTTTCACTAAGTATGATTTTTTTTATTTCATCACTTACTCTTTCTCTGCTAATATTTTTTAATATACTAGAATTTCTTTTTATACTTTCAAATGTTTCTTTTTCTATATCAAATCCTAGTTTACTGCTAAATCTTATAGCTCTTATTATCCTAAGTCCATCTTCAATAAATCTTTCATCAGGATTACCTACTGTTCTTATTTTTTTATCATGTAAATCTTTAACTCCATCAAAATAATCGATTAGTTTATCTTCTTCATTATAAGCCATAGCATTTATTGTAAAATCTCTTCTCTTTAAATCATCTACTAACTTTGATGTAAATTCTACATTTTTAGGCCTTCTATTATCTTCATACTCACCTTCAACTCTATATGTTGTTATCTCATAAACCTCATCTTCTATTAAAATACCTACTGTTCCATGCTTTATTCCATTTTCTATTATTTTATAGCCTTTAAATATATCTATTATTTTATTAGGTTTTGCACTAGTTGTTATATCATAGTCATTTGGTAAAATACCTAATATACTATCTCTGACACATCCTCCTACTATATAAGCTTCTTCACAATGTTCTTTTATTTTTTCTATTATAAATTTTACTGATTTCGGTAAATTTATATACATCACATATCTCCTTAATTTATATATATTTATAAGATAACCAAATTTTAAAATATATAATACTTTATACTCACTTGTTTACACTTTGAATATAGCATTATAAAAGCCTTCTTAATATTAAGAAGGCTTTTATAATGCTATATTTATTTAACCATACTATGCTCTAATCTTAATTTATCTGCTATCATAGCTATAAATTCAGAATTTGTTGGTTTTCCTTTTGTATTATGCACTGTATAACCAAATAGTTGATTTATTGTATCAACTTTACCTCTACTCCATGCTACCTCTATAGCATGTCTTATAGCTCTTTCAACTCTACTTGGAGTAGTATTAAATTTCTTAGCTATACTTGGGTATAATTCCTTAGTTACAGCTCCTAGTAATTCTACGTTATCTATTACCATCTTTATAGCTTCTCTTAAATAAAGATATCCCTTTATATGAGCTGGAACACCAATTTCATGTATTATATTAGTTATTTCTGTTTCTATATTACCTACATTTTTGACAAAGTCACTTCTTGTCATTTGTATATCAGCATGAGCCCTAGGCTTTATGTCTGCATGTGCAGGTCTGTTTGAAACTAATTCTCTTATTCTATTTATAAATATTACAAAATCAAAAGGTTTAACTATATAATAGTCTGCTCCTAAATTTATTGCACTTTGTGTTATTTTGTCTTGTCCTACAGCTGATAGAACTATTATTTTTGGCATTTTAGGTATATCCATAGAATTTAACTTCTCTATAACACCTAATCCATCTAAATGTGGCATTATAACATCTAGCACTAATAAATCTGGTTGTAATCTTTTTACTAAATCTAGTGCTTCTATACCATCTTTTGCGATTCCTAATATTTCTATATCACTTTCATTAGATAAGTACTCCTTAAGTACCTGACAAAAATCCTTGTTATCATCTGCTAAAACTATTTTTATTTTATCGCTCACTTAAACTTCCCCCCATTAATAAAACATCTTCTCTTTTATATTAAAATTAAAACCCTTTATACTTAAGCATATTCGACATAGTAAAATTATATTCCTTCAATATATTTGAAATCTATTGAAAAATATATTAAATTTTAATTTCTCTTATCTAATTCTATCATCTCATCTATAAAAATACCATATCCTTTTTTGGCATTATCTTCAAAAACATGTGTTAATGCCCCAACTAGCTTATTATTTTGTATAATAGGGGCACCACTCATGCCTTGTACTATACCGCCTGTATAATTTACTAATTTCTCATCAATAATTTCTATAACTATGTTTTTATCTCCTTTATTTTCATATATATTTTCTATATTTATGTCATATGGATATACATATCCTTCCTCATTTTCAAGTAAAATACTTGCTTTACCCCTTTTTATTTCATTCTTGTTTCCCACTTTTATAAGAGGTAATTTGTGTTTTATGTTGTTTATTATATTTCCCTCTATACCTTCATTATCATTATTGCTAAATGTTCCTATTAAGTTGTATTCATCCAAATTACAATCAAAATTACCAATAACACTCTCTGTTGATTTTTCTAGATTTACTTCTGTTGGATAATATACACTACCTTCTTTTATTTTTAATATTTTACTTGTATCAAAATCTTTTATAGGATGTCCTATTGCTTTAAATTCTTCATTGTCTGGATCATAAAACGTCATAGTTCCAACTCCCGAAACTTTATCTCTAACCCATAAGCCTAACCTTTTTTCTTCGTCTTCTACTTTTAATTTTATCTTTATAACTAGTTCTTTACTATCTCTCTCAACTGTTAAATATACAAAATCTTCTTTAATATCTTTTATATATTCGTATATATCATAAGCATTTTCGATTTTTTTTTCATTTATTTTTATTATGTTATCCCCTTTTTTTATCCCTCCTATATACTCTAATGATTCATCTTCATAACCTATTACTAATGCTCCATCTGTTTTAGCTTTTATTCCAATTAGATTACCGCATGGATAAACATACTTATTACTCTTATTTACAGCCTCTATATAGTAATTTTTTATACCATCATAAGTTATAGATATTAAAAGTATAGCTACCATAATTGCTAATGTTAAAAATACTGAATTTCTTTTAATTTTCATAAGTATATCTCCTCTTTTATATATATACTTATAGTTCCTATTTTGGATTTTTTTATACAAAAAAAGAAGCCCTAAAGGCTTCTTTTTGCTAGTTCTATTATTTCACTTGCGTGTTCAATAGTTTTTTCTGTTATATTACTTCCAGCTATAAGTCTAGCTATTTCATCTCTTTTTTGGTCCTTGTCTAACTTTCTAATAGTAGTAAATGTTCTTTCATTATCTGTACTCTTCTCTATACAATAATGAGTATCTGCATTAGCAGCAATCTGTGGTAAATGAGTTATACAAATAATTTGCTTTTTCTTTCCTATATTACTAAGTTTCTCTCCTACTATTTGTGCTGCTATTCCACTTATACCTGTATCTATTTCATCAAATACTAATGTATCAATTTGGTCTATATCCGCAAGTATGGTCTTAAATGCTAGCATAAATCTAGACATTTCTCCACCTGAAGCTACTTTATATATAGGTTTAATATCTTCACCTAAGTTAAATGATATCATAAACTCTATATCATCCATTCCTCTAGGTGTGAATATTCCTTGTTCAAAATTTACTTTAAATGCAACATTTTTCATATTCAAGCTTTTTAACTCTTCTAATAGGACTTTCTCTAACTGTTTAGCTACTATCTTTCTTTGAGAAGTTAAGGCCTCAGCTCTTTCTTTAAGTTTACTTTCAAGCTTATTTAATTTAAGTTTAAGCTCTTCTACTCTTTCATCTCTATTTAATATTTCATCTAATCTATTCTTTATATTTTGATGATAATCAAATATTTCTTCTATAGTTTCTCCATATTTTCTCCTTAGGTTATTTATTTCATCAACTCTAAGTTCTATTTGTTCTAACTCATATGGTTCAAAATTTATATTTTCTTTATAATTTCTTATCTCTCTTGATATATCTTGAAGCTCATACATTATTCTTTCTATCTCATTATTATAATCACTTAAACTTTTGTCATATTCACATATTGATGATAGTTCTTTTACTGCATTACCTATTAAATCTACTGCATTAACCTGACCTTCATATAAATTTTGATAACTTATATTTAAATTTTTAAAGATTTTTTCACCATTTCTATAGACGTCCCTTTGTTTTAGTAAGTCTTCATATTCGTCCTTGCTAAGATTGGCAGATTCTATTTCATTTATTTGAAACTTTAATAAATCTATCTCTCTTTGAATTTGCATATCATCTTTATTTTCAGTTAATATATTTAAAGCTTTTTTTACATCACTATACTCATCATATATTTCTTTATATGAAATTTTGAATTCTTCTAATTCATGTTCTCCAAATAAATCTAAAAATTCTAGATGAGTATCTTTATTGAATAATGCTTGTGTTTGATGTTGACCGTGAACATCTATAAGCTTAGATGCTATTTGCTTTAAAACATTCATCTTAACAGTTCTTCCATTAACCCTAGCAACACTTTTTCCATCACTATATATTATTCTAGTTATAACTAGTAAATCATTATCATCTAGTTCAAGATCATTATCATTAAGTACTTTTATTAAATCTTTATTTTTAGAGTGAAATATAGCTTCTACTACACCTTTTTCAGTTCCTTTCCTTAAAAAAGATCTATCATATTTCTCTCCTAAACAAAGTCCTAATGCATCTATTATTATAGATTTTCCTGAACCTGTTTCTCCTGTAAGTATGTTCAAATTTTTATCAATATTTAAACGAAGCTCCTCAACAAGAGCACAATTTTTCATATATAACTCAAGGATCAATTCTAAATCCCCCTCTTTTAATAAATCATATAAATGTTTTACTTATTTAGATTATGAGAATTTTCAACAACTTCTATTATCTTATTAGTATGTTGTTCTTTATTAAACTCATATCCTTCATTACCATTTCTTAAGTGTATTAAATACTCTATATTTCCTTCAGGACCTTTTATCGGTGAGTAATCTAATCCTAATATTTCAAATCCATTTTCAACAGCAAAATTAGATATCATTTCTATAACTTCAATATGTGTTGATTTTTCTCTAACCACACCTTTTTTACCAACTTTTTCCCTACCAGCTTCAAATTGTGGCTTTATTAAAGCTACGATTTGACCATCTGGACGTATTAATTCCTTGCATTTTGGTAGTACTAGCTTTAAAGATATAAAAGATACGTCTATAGATGCAAAATCTGCAAACTCTTTAGTTTGTTCTATAGTAACATGTCTTATATTAGTTCTCTCCATGCAAACTACTCTCTCATCTTGTCTTAATTTCCATGCAAGTTGTCCATATCCAACATCTATAGAAAATACTTTTGATGCTCCATTTTGAAGCATACAATCAGTAAATCCTCCTGTTGATGAACCTATGTCCATACACACTTTTCCTTCTAATGTTAAATCAAAGTTATTCATGGCTTTTTCAAGCTTTAATCCACCTCTACTTACATATGGTATTGGATCTCCTTTTACCTCTATCTTAGCTTCTTCATCAACATCAGAACCTGCTTTATCACATCTTTGATTATTTACAAATACAAGACCTGCCATTATTGCCTTTTTAGCTCTTTCTCTACTTTCAAAGTATCCTTTTTCTACTAATAATAAATCTATTCTTTTTTTCATAAAATTACCTTTCTAGTTTACAGTCTTTTACTCTCATTGCTATCTTCTCTGGAGATAGACCTATTGTATCATATATTTCATCTGCATTCCCATGAGGTACAAATGCTTCTGGAAGACCTAAATTCATAATATTAACATCAATTTTATTATCTGTTATATATTTATTTATTCTACTTCCAAATCCACCTATTATTGTATTATCCTCAATAGTTATAACCTTTTTATGAGTTTTTAACAAATCTGATAAAAGATTTTTATCAATAGGCTTTAAGAACCTTGCGTTAACTATTGTTGGATTTATATCCTCTTTTTCTAATAATTCTTTAGCTTTAAGAGCATGTTTTACCATATTTCCTATTGCTAGTATAAGTATGTCTTCTCCTTTTGACAATACTTCATAACTTCCTACTTTTATAGGTTCATACTTACCACTTTCTAAGTAATAACTACCCCCTCTTGGATATCTAATAGCTACAGGCTCTTTTAATTCTAGAGATAAATCCATCATTAACTCTAGCTCTTTGCAATCCTTAGGAGCCATAACCGTTATATTTGGTATTGCATTTAAGTAGCTTAAATCAAACATACCATGATGAGTTTCACCATCATTACCTACTATACCAGCTCGATCTATAAGGAATGTTACAGGTTTTTTAGTTATACATACATCATGTATTACTTGGTCATATGCCCTTTGTAAAAATGATGAGTATACAGCAAAATACGGTTTTAATCCATTTTTTGCAAGTCCTGCAGCAAATGTAGTTGCATGTTGTTCTGCTATACCAACATCATAGTATCTATTTGGGTATACTTTTTCAAATAGATTTAATCCTGTACCCGATGGCATAGCTGCAGTTATTGCACATACTCTATCATCTTTTTCTCCCATAGATACTAATTTCTCTCCAACTAATGAAGATATAGATTTTGTACCTGATGATTTTATACCTTCTCTTATATCAAATTTTGACACTCCATGATATTTATGTGGTTCATTTTCTGCAAATCTATATCCTTTACCTTTTTTAGTTATAACATGAAGAAGCTTTGGCCCTTTTTTTTGTTTGCATTTTTCTAAAATTTCTATTAATTCTTTAATATTGTGCCCATCTATAGGACCATAATATTTTATTCCTAAAGACTCAAATAACTCGCATTCTTGAGGAATAAATGTACTTATTATACTATCTTTAAATTTATTGGCTGTTTTAGATATTAACTCTCCTCCAGGAGCTATATTTAATATCTTTTCAACTTCATTTTTTACTTTATTAGCTGCTGAGTTTCTAACTATACTAGATAAATACCTAGACATTCCACCAACATTTTTATCTATAGACATTTCGTTATCATTTAATATAACTATCATATCTGTTTTTGTATGTCCTAGATGATTTAATGCTTCTAGTGCCATACCACCTGTTATTGATCCATCTCCAATTACAGCTATGACATTACTATCTTCACCTTTTATATCTCTTGCACATGCAATACCATGTGCCACTGAAATTGATGTGCTACTATGACCTGTATCAAATATATCATGTGGACTTTCACATTCTTTAGGAAATCCACTTAAACCATTTAATTGTCTTAGTGTATTAAATTCTCCTTTTCTTCCAGTTATCATCTTATGTACATAAGATTGATGCCCAACATCCCATACAATTTTATCTTTCGGACTTTCAAATACCTTATGCAATGCTAGTGTAAGCTCTACAACCCCTAGATTGGAAGCTAAATGCCCTCCTGTTTGAGAAACAGATTTAACTAAAAATTTTCTTATATCCTTTGATAGTTCATCCATTTGTTCAACGTTCATCAACTTTATATCACTTGGAGAGTTTACTTTATCTAAATATTTATACATATAATCCTCACCTTTATTTATCAGCTATTAATACAATTAATAGTCTATAGTTTACTTTATACAAATTTTATTTATAAAATTCTAACATCTAAAAAATGAATATACCTTAGTATTGACTAAGTTATATTCATTTTATAACCGTATTAAAATATTTACTATTTCAAGTATCTTAATCTATATAAAATTTAACTATCTATAATTTTACTTATAGACATATAATTTTAATACTTTTGTCAAATACGAATTATATCATACATTGTATATTTTTTCAATTTACACGAAGTATAATGCTACTAATATACCTAGTATAGCCCCAAACAATACTTCTTTAGGAGTATGACCTACTAGCTCTTTTAATCTTTCATGCTTTATTGGTTTTCTATGTTGTACATCATCTATAATTTGATTTAGTATTGCCGCTTGTTTTCCTACAGAACGTCTTACTCCAGTTGCATCATACATTATTATTAAAGAGAATACACATACTATAGCAAAATCAGTTGATTGAAATCCCCTTTCTATGCCAACTAGTGTTGATAAGCTAGTTACAAATGAGCTATGAGAACTTGGCATACCTCCTGATGTAAATAATCTAGAAATTTCTATTCTCTTATCTTTTCCTGTAAATATTTTTATAAATTGTGCTAAGAAACAAGCAAATATACTTATCCCTAAAACTTTGTTGCTAAAAATTTGTGAAAAAAAATCCATCGTTCCTCCTTAATACTCTCTGTCCACTATATAATCAGCTAAACTGCTTAAAAATTCTGTATCATTTGATATTTGTGTTAATGCTTCTTTAGCTTCTTTTATTAATCTATTCGCTTCTTCTTTTGACTCTTCTAGTCCTATTAAGGATGGGTAAGTAGATTTATTATTGTCTATATCACTTCCTACTTTTTTTCCTAACTTAGACTCATCTCCAACTATATCTAATATATCGTCAACTATTTGGAAGGCTAGTCCTATATTTTTTGAATATTTAGTTATATTTTCTAATTCATTATCATTTGCATTTCCTATTATAGCTCCCGCTCTCATACATCCTATCATTATAGCTGCAGTCTTATTGTTATGTATATAATCTAATTTTTCTTTAGATATTTTCTTATTTTCACTTTGAACATCTACTACTTGTCCACCTATCATACCATTTATTCCTGCAGCTGATGCTATCTCATACATAGCATTTAAATATTTGTTTGGATTTTCTTTGTTCATAGAACCTAAAAGCATAACTTCAAAAGCATAATTTAAAAGGGCATCTCCTGCAAGTATAGCCATATCTTCACCAAATACTATATGATTTGTTTTTCTACCTCTTCTTAAATCATCATTATCAAGTGCTGGTAAATCATCATGTATTAAAGAATATGTATGTATCATTTCTATTGCCATAGCAAATGGTATCGCATCCTTATAATCTCCACCTACTGATTTACATGCTTCTAATGTAAGTATCGGTCTTAACCTTTTTCCACCTGCACTTAAACTATAATTCATAGCCTCCATTATAGTTTTTTGATATCCTTCTTCTTTTGGCATATACTCCTTTAATAATTTTTCTATATAGCTTGCTTTTTCTTTTAGCACTGCTTTAAATTCCACGTTTATTCCTCCCTAATATCAAATTCTTCTTCTACACCTAATTTATTAAATTTACTTATTTTAAATGTCGCATCATCTAAAAGCTTATTACAATATTTGTAAAGACTTATACCTTGTTCATACAAACTTAATGACTCATCTAAACTAGCATTTTTAGATTCTAATTTTTCTAGAATTTCCTCTAATTTTTTATAGGCTTGTTCATACGTTAGATTCATGTCTATACCTCTTTTGATTTTATTTTTTCAACAGTACACTCAATACTTCCATCTTTTAAAACTATATCTAAGTTATCTTTAAAATCTATCTCTTTTATACTGTTTACTGTAACTCCATGTTTTGATAATATACTATACCCTCTATCTAATGTTGATAAAGGGCTCATATTATGAAGTATTGCTCCAGTTTTTGAAAGTCGATCTTTTTCTGTGTTTAATTTCTTTTCTGCTTCAAGTGTTATTTTATCATATATCCTATCTAATTGTATAATTTTATCTCTTATTATATAGGACTTAATATAACTATTTATCTTATCCATAGTATGATTTAGTCTATGCTCGCTTATATTTATATTACTAGTTAATGATTTATTCATTCTATTTAATATGTTATCTAGTTTAAAATTTAATTCTTCTAATGATGGTGTTGCTATTTCTGCTGCTGCCGATGGTGTAGGTGCTCTCATATCACTTACAAAATCACATATAGTAAAATCTGTTTCATGCCCTACCGCAGATATTATAGGTATATTAGACTCAAAGACTGCCCTAGCTACCATTTCTTCATTAAATGACCATAGTTCTTCTATAGAACCTCCACCTCTACCAACTATAATTGTATCTACGTTATCCATCATATTAAAAAATTTTATCCCATCACATATATCATACTTTGAACTTTCACCTTGGACATTAACAGAATATAACTTTATATTAACTTTTGGGTATCTTCTTTTTACTACGTTTACTATATCTCTTATAACTGCACCTGTTTGTGATGTTACTACACCTATAGAATTTGGTATTTTTGGAATAGGCTTTTTATATTTATTGTCAAATAATCCTTCTTTTTCTAACTTTTCTTTTAATTTATTAAACTCTATATATAAATTTCCTATACCTTCTGTTTCTATAGAATTTATATACAACTGATAAGAACCATCTCTTTCATACACAGATATATATCCATTAGCTATAATCTTAGTCCCATTAGTTAGTGCTAAGTCTTTATTATAATTATTTTTAAATATAACACAATTTATTTTTGAATTTTCATCTTTTAAAGATAAGTATACGTTTCCACTACTATGTATTTTAAAATTTGATATTTCTCCTTTTACTTTTAAATTGTATAAGATAGGGTCATTGCTTAATATTCTTTTTATATATGAATTAGCTTCACTTATAGTTAAGGCTCTTATTTTCAAATTTTTTCACTCCTATTAAAGCACAACCAACAGCATTGTCTGTTGCGTACTCCGGTTTAGTAAAATATGCATTTATCTTATATTTTCTTAATCTATTTGTTAACTCTTTTGATATATACTTACTAGCAGATACCCCTCCAGCAAATACTATATCTTTTATATTGTATTCTTTACTTATATGCTCTATTGATTTTATCATATTTCTAACTACTGCATCTAAAACTAATTTACTTATGTACTCTTTGCCACAATTACCTATTATATTATCTATTTGATTTTCAAGACCTGATAGATTCATATATCCTTCTTTTACAGAAGTTTTTAAACCTTGTTTTATTGCAGACTCACAATTTAGTGCATTTTCATCTATATATTTACCACAAGGGAAATCATATCCCATCTTAACTCCAACTCTATCTATAAGTTGTCCAAAACTTATATCCTTGCTTCCACCTACTATTTCTATGTCATAGCTTTCTTTATTTTTAGTGCAAAGCAGTATTTCTGTTGTCCCTCCTGACATATGAACAGATAAGAACTTTTCTTTATTTAATTTATTATCTAAAAGACTTGCTTCTATATGATTTTCTTGATGAGTAGTTTCATATAAATCACAACCTATCATTGTTGAACACAGCTTAGAAAAATTATATCCTACAGTAAATACTGGCATATAAGAGTTTTTAATTGGTCTTGGTTTTGTAGATGCGCATATTCCAACTATATTATATTTATTTATAATCGATTTTATTTTACTGTCTATTTCTCCTAAATTATTTATATGCTGAAAAACAGCTTCACTTTGCCTTAATCCCTTGCTATCTTTTTTTACTTTAAGTAATATTTTTTCATTAAATATTACTTTTTTATCTAAAGATATAGCTGCTATAGAAGTTGTATAGCAGCTAGTATCTATTCCGATTATTATATTATTTTGATTCTGTTTCACTAACGACACTTCCTAATATTCCATTTATGAATTTAGGAGTTTTGTCATCACAGTATAATTTAGCCATTTCTATAGCTTCATTTATTGAAACTTTATTTGGTATCTCTTCTACAAATAATATTTCACATATAGCTAGTCTTAATATTGCTAAGTCTACCTTTGCCATTCTATTAACTGACCAATTTTTAGCATATTTGTTTATCATTGCATCTATTTCGTCCGATTTTTCACTTAATAATTTACACATTTGAGCCATATATTCTCTATCTATAACATCATCAGCTTTTAAATTTTCTAATTTTAACTCTGGGTTATTTGAATATTGTAATCTAAGCTCTTCATATCTATTTGTTATGTATTCTAATTGATCATTTAAAAATTTATCTAATACATCACCCATATCTTCTTTAGTTATTTGAGTTTGATATATTAATTTCATCATATACTCTCTTGTAGTTACTTTTCTCGCCTTATCATTCTTCATTAGTCTTAATCCTCCTCTAATTGATATTATGTACATATTACACAATAAAAAACCCTCTGATTTTCAGAGGGTTTGATTAACTTTTCTTAGCTTGCTTAGCTTCTTCTCTTTCAGCTTTTTCTTTCTTAAAGCTGATTCCTTGAACATGTATATTAACTTGAGAAACATTTAATCCTGTCATTGTCTCAACAGTGTTTTTAACATTTTCCTGAATTTTAAAAGCTATGTCTGGTATAGATACACCATACTCTATCATAACCATAACATCTAAGCTAACTTCCTCTTCTTCTACTTGTATTTTTACACCATTATTTTTAAATAATTTATCTGTTAATGTTGTATTCGTTTCAACGCCTTCTATCTCTAATGCTGCAAGACCTGCTATAGTAGATATTACATCATTAGATATTTTAACTTGTCCAAAATCATTATTTTCCATGATAAACTTACCCCCTTATATAAGGAACTATTTTATAACTATAATAATACCAAATACCATTAAACTTTGCAAGGAAATAACCTTAGTTAAATTCTAAGGTTATTGTTTTCCTTATATTAATATGTATATTTTTTGTTTTATATTAATTTTCATTGTTCATAATTTTTATATTTTCATAATCTACTTTTGCTTCTTCTGCTACTAAATCAAATACTTTTGCTGCATCTTTCTTTTCAAATTTTTTCTCATTTACTACAACATTTACACTTTCATCACTTATATATACTAGTGCATTTTCAAAACCTTTAGTACTTAATAAGTTTTCTATTTTAAGTTCAGTTTCCTGGTCTTTAACTAATTTAAGCTTCATATTTGATGCTTCTTCTCTAGCTTTATCCGAAGTAGATGGATTATTTATCATTTCGTTTAATTGTCCACTTAATTCATTTCTTTGCTTTTCTCTAGTCATTTTCATATCTAGTATATATGTAGACTTTTTCATATTTTTTTCTGATGTTAATTGACTTTTTATCTCCTTACTTGTTTCAGTTACCTTTTCATTAACTTCGCTTTTTTTACTATCTACGACTTCTACATCGTCTTCTTTATCTTTTTTATTTTCAGATTTCTTTTCTGAGTTTTTCTCTATTTGAGCTTCTTCATATGCTTTTAGCTCTTGACCTGTTTCTATAGCTGATTTTTCACTTAACTTATAATTCACAGCTCCTACTACTACTAACATCGCTGCTAAACTTACTACAACAAAACCTCTACCCTTATAATCAAACTTCATTTTTATCCCCCCAGTTTAATATTTATTACTTTGTGTATACTTCTACTTGATGCCCTGCTACCTGAAGAGCAGTTTGTACAGCATCATAAAGTGTTTCTTTAACAGTCGGGTCACTAGCCCCACTTGATACTACTATTACACCTTTTATACTTGCTTCATTAGTTTTTAATACTATTGGTTCATTTGAACCTGATGTTATTATAGTTTTATTATCACTTGATGTTGTTATAGTTCTTTCTCCTCCCTTAGTATCTTTTTCTTCTGTTTTTTCTGTAGTTGAGTTTGAATTATATGCAGGTTGAATTTCTTCACTAGACTCAAATGTTATCATTACATCTACTTCCCCAGCTCCTTCTATTTTTGATAGTATTTCCTTTAGTTTACTTTCTAAATTTTTTTCTTGATTTGAAGAGCTAGTAGTTTCTGGTTCATTTTTTTTAACTACTTCTTTTTCTTTATTATCTTTTGGTGATAAACTTGGCATTGCGATAAGAGCTATTGCACAAACTACTACTAAAGATAATAATGTGTATATCTTTTTTTTATCTTTTTCATTTAGGTTTTTAAACATTCCCACAACTCCTATTAATCAATTTCTATAGTTTCTATAGATACATCTAGTATCTCTATTAAGTCCTCTTTTAGTTTATCTTCATCTATTCCTTTTTGACTTTCATCGCTTTCATTAAAAGCTTGTTTTATTTTTTCTTTTTCTTTAGATTGTATGTCCTCTTTTCCACTTTTATTACTACTTTTTTCTTTAACTTTTATATTTTCTATATCAGATCCATTTATATCTACGTCTTCTAATTCATATCCATACTCATCTAGCTTTAGCTTTAAGACTTCTTTAAGTCCATCTTCATATCCTTTACTTAAGCTATCCTTACCTGTTTCATTTGCCAAACTATTCATACTATCTACATATTCTTTATTATATTTAGCCATAGACTTTAAAATAGTGTCCTCCAATCTAATATTAGATGAAAATATATTTATAATTGGAGTTAAAACTATAAACACAAATATGAAATTTAATACTAAATTTATATATGGTTTTATTTTAGACGATGGTAAAATCATATTAACTACATTTACTATAAAAGCACCTATTAGTATAGTTATAATCCACTGTTTTATACCTTCTAACATAACCCACCTCTTATCCTTGAGCTACTACACTTATTGAAGTTATTATTGCTACTGTAACAAAAAACATTATTGCAATTGCGATTATGCAAGCCAACATTACTACCATTAAGTTGGCTATTTCATTTAAAAAACTTGATATTTTCTCTTCTCCTATAGGCTCTACTACTATAGCAGATATTTTATAAACCAATACTACAGATAATATTTTTATAACTGGAACCAAACAAATTCCAACTATTAATACAAGGCCAATTCCTCCAAATACACCTTTTATAAGCTGCGATGATGAGAGCAGTATATCAACTGAATCAGATACAAAATTACCTACCACTGGAATAAAGTTTCCTAGGGCAAATTTAGCTGTTTTAACTGTAAAATTATCTATATTTTTTACATATAAGCCTTGCATAGATACAAGTCCTAAATATATGGTAAACATTGCTCCTATAGAAACTAAATTTATTTGTCTTATAAAAGATGATAGTTTTTTTAGTTTTATACTTTGAGATAAATTATTTACGACTAGAATTGCAAATGCTACAGAAATTGATACGAATAAAAATTGTTTAAAAATTATATTTATGAATGCAACTCCACCTATAAATATTGGGTTTAAAACTGTTGATGTAATAGGAAATCCTATAAGCACCAATAATGTTATAAGTATAGGCATTATTACTTTCATTAAATTTACGGTGGAATCTATAGTATCATTACATATTGATAGTATATCTTTAAATCCGACTAGCGTAAGAGATACTATTGTTATAAATATTATATAAGTAATTATCTGACTTATTGCTCCCGATGAAAAAGAGTTTTGTAAACTTTTAAGTAAAGATGATAATAGTGCTAGTACTAATATTAGTGATGCTACTTTTAGACTTGCTTTAAATTCATCAAATAACATATATTTTATAGATTCTTTATTAAACAAATCTGTTATTTTCTTTTCTCCACTTATAAGCTCTTTTATAAATACTTTTAAATCAACCTCTTCTACTACTACCGAATCCTGTATAAAATTTTCTATTTCTCCTATGTTTATTTTTTCTAATTGACTATCTATATAATTATCTATACTTTTCTTTGTTTCATTATAGTTTTCATCTTTATCATTTTCATTTGAAAAACTTATAGAAAAAGATGCCATAATCATAAATATCGTAAGTATAGATGCTAAAAAGCTTTTTTTCATATGTAATCATTCTCCTACGGGATAATATTTATTATCATCTCTACAATAGATAAGAGTATTGGAAAAGACATAGTCATAACTATTACTTTTCCTCCAAATTCTAATTTAGAGGCTATACTTTTTTCTCCACAATCATTACAAAGTTGTATTGCAAATTCCATAAGATAGGCTATCCCTATTAATTTTATTATTAAAGTTATATATACAGATGGTATATTAGCTTTTTGAGCTAAGTTCTGTATGCTTTCAATTATAAAGTTTAGCTTAAATATTACAGATAAAAGTATCGTTACCCCTGCAATTATTGCTATGAAATTTGCCATCTCTGGTCTTTTAGGCCTTATAATTAAACAAATAGTCATTGCCAGTATAGCGACTCCAATAAGTTTTATAATTTCCAAAGTGTCACCCCCTACTTAGTAAAGCATGAACATCGTCTTTATTGTATCAAATAAAACACTTACCTCTTTTAATACAATTGTAAATGCCATAACTACTCCTACTACAGTGACATATATTTGCCAGTCTTTTCTGCCTGAAGCATCTAATATAGTATTAATTATTGTTATTAAAAGTGCTCCTATACCTAACTTAAATATTAGTGAAATATCCATACTAATCCTCCTATATCAAAATTATTCCTATAGCCAATCCTATAATTGTAGATAATTTTTTATAAACTGCACCTTTTTTATTTATATCTTCTTTAGTTTCATTAGTTATGCCTTTTAAATTTTCTATACATAAATCAATCATTCTAGTTTGAGATTCTATATCACTTTTACCTAAAGCTAATATAAGTTTTTTAACTTCATCAACCTCCTTATCTTGTAAATAGGTTTCTTTTTTTAAAATACTTATATTGTCGTTTAAAATATCTTCTAATATTTTTTCAGTATTATTTGTAAGTCCATATTTTAACTGCATAAAAAACTTATGTGTAAAATATTCTTTCTTTAATGAAAGTCTTTCAAATATTTCTTCTAAGGTATACATACCAAAGTGCAAGTCCATTCTCATTATCTCTAATATTTTTATGAGATCATTTACTTGTTTATGCCTATTTGTATAAGCTTTGCTTATATATTCACCTATTAAGTAGCTACAAGCTACTAAAATACCTATTATTACAATTTTAATTTGCAAAATACCATCTCTTTTCTTCTAAATCATATATTTTATCAATTGTTCCTGGACCTTTTTTAGCAGAAAGTATAATTACTTTTTTAAATAATTCTTTATCTAATAATCTGTTTAACTCTTTTCTATTTTTTATATCTTCTATAGAATCACCATGTACCGTGGTTATTAAGCTAACACCACTATTTAAAGCCGTATATAAGGCATCTATTTCATCTTTACTACCTATTTCGTCTGTTACTATTAAATTAGGTGACATAGATCTAAGTAACATTATTATTCCTATGTCTTTAGGACAAGTTTCTATTATGTCAGTTCTTATACCTACATCCATTTGAGGTATTCCAAGATATGATCCTCCTATTTCATTACGTTCATCTATTAAAGCAACCTTTATACCTTTAAATCCATAATCTTTATTTCCATTACTTAAATTTCTTACTATATCTCTTACTAGAGTTGTTTTCCCACACTGAGGTGGAGATATTATTAGAGTGTTATTTACTGAATTGCTTCCTTTTATGATATGGTTTAAAATTTTATCAGAACATCCTATAACTTCCTTTGATACTCTTATATTTAAAGATGATACATGCTTTATATTTTTAACTTGTCCATCTTCAACTATTGCCTTTCCAACAATACCTACTCTATGACCTCCCCTTAATGTTATAAATCCTTTTTTTATATCATCAATAAAAGAATGTATTGAATATTTGCATATCATTTGAAAACTTTGCTCTATATCATCCTTAGTTACTATGTATGAATCATTATAGCTAGTTTCAAGCTTGTTCAAGTTTATGTTATAAAAATAGTCCTTATTATTTGAGTTTATGATAAGTGGTTTATTACAGCGTAGCCTTATCTCCTCTATACTTATGCCATCTTTTATTATATTTTTAATTTTGTCCCTTACGTTAATGGCTAGTGAATTTATAACTTCATTGCTAAGTTCATACATAACTATCCTCCTCCTTTGTATATATAAATTCTATTAAATAAACATAAAATTTATGACAACAAAAAAAGAAGTCATAAGACTCCTTATCTATTTCCATCTTTTCCATTGTACTATAAATAAAATACCTGCTAAAAATAATGCACTTCCTATACCTATATATACTGGCGACCAGTATATTGGTTTTACAAATGAACTTTCTCTAATAGTTATACCTAATGTCATCATAACAGCCATTATTATATAGCTTTTAGTGTCAAAGAATGAAAATATACATAGTTTTTCTTTATCTTTATCAGCTATCCTATCTCTATGTTTATTAACTAATTTTTTAAATATAAAATTAAAGAATATATAAAATATCACTATAGATACTATTATTGATATTATAACTTTGCTTCTTAAACTTAAAAATACATCAAGTCCAAGTTTTAAAACCATACCTCCTGCTAAAATCCATACTATTCCTGCTATTAATAGTAGATTTTTCTTATAACATCTTGGTGTTAAATTTTCCATATTAAGTCTCATCTCCATCAATTATTCTAGCTTTTTAATTATACCCTTATATTTTTATATAAAACTTTAGATACAAAATATTTTCTATACTAATTTAATTTATGATACATTAAGATTTTGAGTACTTACTTTTATATCTTACAAAAAAAACAAGTAAAGTAAATAATCCTTATAATTAAAAATAGACTTTCTACGTTTGTAGAAAGTCTATTTTACTAATATTTCTTTAATACTATAGATGCATTATGCCCACCAAACCCTAGTGAATTTGATAATGCATATCTGACTTCTTTATTTCTTCCTTTATCTAATACATAATCTAGGTCAAGTTCTTCATCTACATTTTGAACATTTACTGTAGGTGGTATAAAGTTATCTTTTATACTCATAGCACAAACTATAGCTTCTATCCCACCTGCTGCTCCTAATAAATGTCCTGTCATAGATTTTGTTGATGACACGCATAAGTCATATGCATTTTCTCTAAATACTGTTTTTATAGCTTGCGTTTCAAGCTTGTCATTGTAGTAAGTAGATGTTCCATGTGCATTTATATAGTCAACTTCTTCTATAGGAACATCTCCGTCCTTTAGAGCCATTTCCATAGAACGAGCTGCTCCTTCACCGTTTTCAGCCGGTGTCGTCATATGGTACGCATCTGCTGTTAATCCATATCCTACAATTTCAGCATATATATTAGCATTTCTTTTTAAAGCATGTTCTAATTCTTCTAGTATTAAAACTCCTGAACCTTCTCCCATTATAAATCCATCTCTATCTTTATCAAATGGTCTTGATGCAGCTTTTGGATCATCATTTCTAGTCGACATAGCCTTCATATTACAAAATCCTGCAAATGCAAGCGGAGTTATAGGAGCTTCACTTCCTCCTGCCACCATAATATCTGCATCGCCTCTTTGTACTATCTTAAAAGCATCTCCTATTGAATGTGTTCCTGATGCACAAGCTGTACATACATTTGTATTTGGTCCCTTAGCACCTAAAAATATAGATACTTGACCTGATGCCATATTTCCTATCATCATAGGAACTAAAAATGGACTTACTCTTTTATTTCCTTTTTCTAAAAGAGTTTTATGTTGTTGTTCTATAGTTTCAACTCCACCTATTCCTGTTCCTATTATTACACCCATACGATCTTTATTTATAGAATCTAAGTTTAGTTTTGCATCTTCTACTGCCATTTTTGATGCAGCTATAGCATATTGAGTAAATTTATCTAATCTTTTTATTTCTTTTTTATTTATATATTCCTCTGGATTAAAATCTTTTACTTCTCCTGCTATTTGAGTTTGGAAAGTACTAGCATCAAATCTAGTTACAGTATCAATTCCGCAAACACCAGCTTTTATATTTTTCCAAAAGTCTTCTTTATTATTTCCAATAGGTGTAACACATCCTAAACCAGTTATTACAACTCTCTTTTTCATAGAGAAATACCTCCACTATTTATTAGCTTCTATAAATTTAACTATGTCTCCTATAGATTTGAAGTTTTCTGCTTCTGTATCTGGTATTTCCACTCCAAATTCATCTTCTAAAGCCATTATTATTTCTACTGCATCTAATGAGTCAGCTTCTAAGTCCTTCATTAATGAAGTCTCCATTGTTATTTCCTTATCTTCTACGCTTAATTGCTCTCTTATTATTTCTACAACTTTTTCAAACATTTTTATTTCCTCCTAATTTTTACTTTTCAAAATTTTCAATCTTTTTATTTTGCAACTATACATACATAAAGTTTACTTTGCTAATATCACTAACCATATAACTTCTTATCTACTAATTTAAATCTATTTTCAAATGATTTATAACAAAGTTTTTAATTTATTAACAAAATTTATAAGTTTTTATTATTGCATTACCATTCCACCGTCTACGTTTATAACCTGACCAGTTATATAACTAGACATATCACTTGCCAAAAATACTACTGCATTAGCTACATCTTCTGGTTTCCCAAATTCTTTTTTAGGTATAGTGCTTAACATGCTATTTTTTATATCATCACTTAATACTTTTGTCATATCAGTATCTATAAATCCTGGTGCTACTGCATTTATATTTATATTTCTTGATGCAAGTTCTCTTGCTGTTGATTTTGTAAATCCTATAACTCCTGCCTTAGATGCACAGTAATTCGCTTGACCTACATTTCCTATTACACCTACTACAGATGATATATTTATTATTTTTCCATATTTATTTTTCATCATAGGTCTAGTAACTGCCTTAGTACAATTAAATACACCTTTTAAATTTATATCTATTACCTTGTCAAAATCTTCTTCCTTCATTTTCATAAGTAAGTTATCTTTAGTTATGCCTGCATTGTTTACTAGTATATCAACTCTACCAAATTCTTTTATAGTTTTATTTATCATTTCATTAACTTCTTCAGACTTTGATACATCACATTTTATAACTATACATTTTACACCTAAATTTTCTATCTCTTCTTTTGTTTTTAATGCTTCTTCTTCTTTTGATGTATAGTTTATAACTATATTAGCTCCATTATATGCAAGCTTTTTAGCAATCTCTTTTCCTATACCTCTAGACCCACCTGTTATTACTGCTATTTTATTTTTCAGATTTAACATACTATCTCTCCATTCTTATAGATCTCTACAAATTCTTCTAAAGAATCCATATTCTCTATATTATAAATATTTACATTTTTATCTATATTTGAAGATATCTTCTTTATAAATCCTTTTAAGGTTTTTCCTGGGCCTATTTCTATAAATGTGTCATAACCTTCATTTATTAATTTTTCTATTGAATCTTCCCAAAGTACAGAAGAACTAACTTGTGATATAAGTAAATCCTTTCCTTCATCTTCATAGTATTTTGCATTAACATTTGATACTACACTTACCTTAGGTTTTCTTATGTTTACTTTATTTAGCTCTTTAGATAATTTTATTCCTGCTTCTTTTAGCATTGATGAATGAAATGGACCACTAACATTTAACTTAACAGCTCTTTTGGCTCCATTTTCTTTTAGTAATCTTATAGCTTCATCTATCTTATTATTTTCTCCTGATATAACTATTTGACCTGGAGAATTATAGTTTGCTACTTCAACAACTCCATCATCTATATTATCTATTATGCTTTTTAGCTTATTTCTATCTAACCCTAGTATTGCAGCCATAGCTCCTTTGCCTACTGGGACAGCTTCTTGCATAAATGATCCTCTTTTTTTAACTAAAGAAACAGCATCATCAAAATCAATAGCATCTGTAGCTACTAATGCACTATACTCTCCTAATGATAATCCTAAACATGCATCATATTTTAAGTCTATTTTTTCATTTAATGACTTTAAAAGAGCTATACTATGAGTAACTATTGCTGGCTGAGTATTTTCTGTTTTAGCTAATGTTTCACCATCACCTTCAAACATTATACGTTTTAAATCCATGTCTAAAGCTTCACAAGCTTTATCTATAACTTCTTTAGCTATATTGTCATTCTCATATATATCTTTTGCCATACCTACATACTGACTTCCTTGTCCTGGAAATACTAATGCTATTTTACCCATAAGCCACCTCCTGCTTTATAAATCTATGTTTGGCATTATCTCTTTAACTTGGTTGACTATGTCACCTATAATTTTTTTACAAGGCTTAATATCTTTTACTATAGATGCTATTTGACCAGCCATAAACGATCCATTTTCAATGTCCCCATCTATAGTAGCCATTCTTAAAGAGCCTACACATTTTTTATCTATTTCTTCTGGATTTATTCCCTCTTTTTCCATACTAAGGACTTCTTTTGATAATTTATTTTTAAGAGTCCTAACAGGATGACCTGTACTTCTTCCTGTTACTATAGCATCTCTATCCTTAGATTTTATAATCATATTCTTATAATTTTCATGAACACTACACTCTTCACTACATATAAATCTAGTTCCTATTTGAACTCCTTTAGCACCTAAAGCAAGTGCTGCAACAACGCCTCTTCCATCTGCTATACCACCTGCTGCTATAACAGGTATATTAACTGCATCTGCAACTTGCGGCGTTAATACCATAGTAGTTAATTCTCCTATGTGCCCTCCAGCTTCTGTTCCTTCAACTATAACTGCATCTGCCCCTAGTTTTTCCATTCTTTGAGCTAATGCTATCGTTGGAACTACTGGTATAACTTTTACATTTGCTTTTTTGAGCTTTTCCATATACTTTGCTGGGTTACCTGCTCCTGTTGTTATCACAGGTATATTTTCTTCTATTACCAAATCTATTATTTCATCTGCAAATGGAGATAATAGCATTACATTTACACCAAATGGCTTATCTGTAAACTCCTTGCATTTTCTTATTTCTTCTTTTATTATTTCCTTTGGTGCATTACCACCTGCAATAATTCCTAATCCACCTGCATTTGAAACAGCACTTGCTAAATTAGCATTAGCAACCCATGCCATTCCGCCTTGTATTATAGGATATTGTATATTTAATAATTCACAAATTTTATTCATCATTTCCTCCTTATATACTCCACTTAATAACTGAAGCTCCCCAAGTAAGTCCTCCTCCAAAACCAACTAAGACTATATTATCACCCTTTTTGATTTTAGAGCTTCTGTATGCTTCATCCATAGCAACGGGGATTGATGCTGCAGACATATTTCCGCATTTGTGTAAATTTACATAAACTTTATCCATACTTAACTTAAGTCTTTTTGCCGATGCCTCTATTATTCTTATATTTGCTTGATGTGGTATAAGATAATCTATATCATTAGTGTCCAAACCTGCCATTTCTATAGCCTTTATGGATGCATCTCCCATTATTCTAACTGCAAATTTGTATACGTCATTTCCTGCCATTTTTATAGTGTGAAGATTATCCTCTACAGTACTTTTACTAGCTGGAAGCCTAGATCCTCCAGCTGGTATATTTAGGAAGTCTTTACCTCTTCCATCTGCACCAAGGTAAGTAGATAGTATTCCACCATCATTTACTTTACCTATAATAACTGCTCCTGCTCCATCTCCAAATAGGATAGAAGTACCTCTATCAGTATAATCTAAAACCCTTGAAAGTACTTCTGCTCCTATTACCAAGATGTTTCTATAACAGTTAGTTTCTATAAATTGTTTAGCGATAGTTAATCCATATACAAAACCTGAACATGCAGCTGATATATCAAAAGCACAAGCATTAACTGCACCTATTTTTTCTTGTACTAAGCATGCAGTTGATGGAAACGCCATATCTGGTGTAGCAGTTGCTACTATTATAAGATCAATTTCACTTGCTTGTAAATTTGCACATTCCATAGCTTTAAGCGCTGCCTTTACAGATAAATCTGATGTTGATTCATTTTCATCAGCTATTTTTCTTTCACTTATTCCTGTTCTAGTTTTTATCCATTCATCACTTGTATCTAATATTTTTTCAAAGTAAGAATTATTTAGTACCTTTTTGGGTAGATAACTTCCTACGCCCAATATACCAGCTTTTTTGTTCATATATAAATTAACCCTCCATACGAGTTTATTTTATTCTTCGCTTTCTTTATTAACTACTACAAAATCTTTTATATCTTGTAGCACGTTTCCTTTAGCAAATTTTATTCCTTGATTTATGGCATTTTTTATAGCTCTTGAATCTGAACTACCGTGTGCTTTTATAACTCCTCCATTAACTCCTAATAAAGGTGCTCCTCCATATTCAGCATAATCCATAAATGATTTTAATTTTCTTAGGTCATCTTTTAAAAGCATTGCTCCTAATTTACCTTTTGTACTTGATAAGAATGTTTCTTTTAAAAGTCCCATTACAGATATTGCAACACCTTCTGCTGATTTTAGAAGTATGTTACCTGTAAATCCATCACAAACAATTATATCTGTATAATCATTTATTACATCTCTTGCTTCTACATTTCCTATAAAGTTTAAGTCTATATTTTTTAATTCTTCATAAGCTTTTTTTACTAAGTCATTTCCTTTTCCTTCTTCTATTCCTACATTAGCTAAGGCTACCCTAGGATTAGAAAGACCTAAAACTTTTTTAGCATATATATTACTCATAGCTGCAAACTCTACTAAGTTTCTTGGTTTGCAATCTGCATTAGCTCCACCATCAGCTATAAGAGTCATTCCTTTTTTAGCATTTGGTATAGCTGGACATAAACAAGGTCTATCTATACCTTTAATTCTACCTACTACAAATAATCCCCCAGCAAGTAATGCTCCCGTATTTCCCGCTGATATAACTGCATCTGCATATCCTTCTTTTACAAGTCTAAGCGCAACAACCATTGATGAATCTTTTTTAGATCTTATCGCTTTTACTGGCTTATCTTCATTTTCTATAATTTCTGTTGTATGAATTATTTCAAGTTTTTCTTTATCAAAATCATATTTTGAAAATTCTTTTTCTAATATCTCTTTATCTCCAGTTATTACTATATTTATTCCATATTCTTTTATTGCATTAACTGCACCTTCTACATTAGATTGTGGTGCATTATCTCCACCCATACCATCAATTACTATTCTCATACATTCTCCTCCTAATCTAATTCTTCAAATATAAATTTTCCTCTAAATATTTGTTCTTGTGCTTTATTATTAATGACAACTTTGACATAATGCTTTGTACCTACATTTTTGTAGATTTCAGCCTTTGCTATAAGTCTATCCTTTTGTTCTATTAATTTCAAACATTTAACATTTGCAAACCTCATTATTACTTTTGGTGCATCTACTATAGCCATTGCTAATGAGTCTGCCATAGAAAATATATATGTATCCTTTAAAGTATTAGTTTTAGAATAGAGCATATCTTCTGTAATTTCTAGCATAGATATTCCTAATTTCCCTACTGATAAATCAATTATTTCTCCTGTAATTTCCTTAATTCCAAGAGTTTTTACCTTTGAACTTTCTGCTTCTGCAATATTTTTTACTCTCTCCCTAAGTTCAGGTATATTCAGACTCATTCTATCTAGCCTTATAGTTTGAATACTAACTTCAAATAGGCTAGCTAACTCTTCGTCTGTATAAAAAGGGTCAGCCTGTAACATTTCTATTAATTCCTTTTGTCTTTGGGCTTTACTTTTCTTTTTCATATTACCTCCAAGTTTTTATAGCTGTAATTAGTACCAGCTACTAATAGTAGTATATAGTATCACAATAAAATTATCAATACTTTTTTATTATTTTTTGTTTAAACAAAAAAAACATGTAGAGTAATCTACATGTTTTTAGAAGTTATTATTCAGATACAACTTCTTTACCTTTATAATATCCACAGTCTGGACATACTCTATGTGGTAATTTTGGCTCATGACATTGTGGGCAACTTACAAATCCAGTTGCTACCATTTTAGAGTTAGCTGCTCTTCTCATTTTAGTTTTTGATTTAGATGTTTTACGCTTTGGTACTGCCATTTACGCCACCTCCTTAGTCGTTTTTAAATATATCTTTTAATTTAGCAAAACGGGGATCAATATTCTCCTCGTCGTTCGCAGTTTCAGTGCAAGAACAATTTTCTTTATTAAGATTTGCTCCGCATCCTTGACAAAGTCCCATACAATCTTCATCACAAAGAACTCTTGGTGGTATTTTAAAGTCTAATGTTTGTTGTATAAGTTCTATAATATCTACAACTTGTCCATCATAGATGAATGCATCATCATCTTCAAAACTATCTTCATCATAGTCTTCTTTTACTAAAAAACCATTTATAGAGTATTCTATTGGTACTTCGACATCTTCTAAGCATCTTGAACATTGGTCAAGAATTGTAAAATCTACATCTACATCTAGGTATAATCCATTTTTAGTAGATGATATTTTACCATTTAAATTTATTGGTGAAACTAACTTATAGTTGTTATCACAATAACTAATAGTATCAACTTTTTGAGAAAAATTCAAGTCTAATTTGTCAGTTTCTCTTCTTATTAATTTATCTAGACTGATTTGCATTGTATTCACCTCAATCCACTACCAATTTATTATACAAATTTAGTAGATGTTTGTCAAGTATTTTTACTTGATAGATATTTTGAAAATGTTGTAAGACATAGTTTAAGGTAGGCTTTAACCTACCTTAAATATATTATAACCTATTACAATTATTTTACTAATGCAACAGTATCTCTTGCTATCATTAACTCTTCGTTAGTTGGTATTAATAATATCTTAACTCTAGAGTCTTCTGTAGATATTACTCTTTCTTTTCCTCTAACTTTGTTAGCTTCTTTATCTAAGTTCATTCCTAAGAATTCCATGTTAGAAGCTATTGATTCTCTTATTTCTATACCATTTTCACCAACACCAGCAGTAAATACAACAGCGTCAACTCCGTTCATTTCTGCAGCATAAGCTCCTATGTATTTTTGAACTCTTTGAACGTATGCATCTAAAGCAACTTGAGCTTTTTCATCACCGTTTGAAGCAGCTCCTTCTATATCTCTAAAGTCACTAGATATACCAGTCATTCCGTATACACCTGACTTTTTGTTCATTAAATCAGATAATCCTTTAGCATCTAATCCTTCTTTTTCCATTAAGAATGGTAATATAGCAGCATCTATATCTCCACATCTAGTTCCCATTATTAATCCTTCAAGTGGAGTGAATCCCATAGATGTATCAACACACTTACCACCATCAACAGCAGCTATAGAAGCTCCATTTCCTAAGTGACAAGTTATTATCTTAACGTCTTCTATGTTCTTTCCAAGCATTGCAGCAGCTCTTTGAGATACATACTTGTGAGAAGTTCCGTGGAATCCGTATCTTCTTACACCGTACTTAGTGTATAATTCATGAGGTAATCCGTATAAGTAAGATTTTTTAGGCATAGTTTGGTGGAAAGCAGTATCAAATACTCCTACCATTGGTACACCTGGAAGTATTTCTTCACAAGCTTTTATACCCATTATGTTAGCTGGGTTGTGAAGTGGTGCTAATTCTACACACTCTTCTAATGCAACCATAACTTCGTCAGTTATCTTAACTGAACCAGCGAACTTTTCTCCACCGTGAACTACTCTGTGTCCTACAGCTTCAACTTCGCTTATTTCTTTAACTCCACCGAATTTAGCATCAACAACACCGTCTAATACTAACTTTATAGCATCTTGATGGTTTTTCATTGGTTGTTCTATTATTAATTTACCTTCAACACCATCTTTTTCTTGCTTAAGTATAGAACCTTCTATACCTATTCTTTCAACTAATCCTATACATAAAACTTCTTCATTTGACATATCTATTAATTGATATTTTAATGAAGAACTACCACAGTTTAATACTAATACTTTCATTAGTATACCTCCTTAAAATTTTATGAATAATATGTAAAAAGCCTTTTAGGCTAACATTTACAATTTACTTTTTGTATACAGTAAACATTCTTTAACACTAATTAATATATCACTTTTTATTATAAAAGTACAGTACATTATCTATTTATTTGAAAATTTATTAAATTTGGTTCATAAATTAAAAGCATAAGTTTTATTATATATAAATAGTATATTGACTTTATTTAATATATTTTATATTTATATATTTACTTCATTTAAATATTTTTGCTTAACATAGATTATTTTTCTCTATTTGTTATAATATTATAATATATTATTTAAATTATTTTTTACAATATAGTTAGATTTCTACATATATTGTAATTACTCTATTATAATATTAACACAAGGAGAATCATTATGAATATACTTGGAGTAATAGTTGAGTACAATCCATTTCACAATGGACATTTACACCATTTAAATAAATCTAGACAGCTAACAAAAGCTACTCACACAGTCGCTATTATGAGCGGAAATTTTTTACAAAGAGGTGAACCAGCCTTATTTGATAAATATACTAGAGCTTCTATCGCAGTTGAAAACGGTGTAGATTTAGTTCTTGAACTTCCTACTTTATATGCTTGTCAGTCTGCTGAAATATTTGCCCACGGTGCAATAACAACTTTAAATTCATTAAATTGTATAGATTCAATTTGTTTTGGTAGCGAAGAAGGAAGTATTGATGTTTTGTATACTATAGCTAAAATACTAGTTGATGAGCCAAATGAATTTAAAGTAAATCTAAAGAAATACTTAGATGAAGGTATGCTTTATCCTAGTGCACGTAGCATGTCTTTATTTGACTATATATCTAAACATAATTTGATAGATATATCAAAAGATAAACTTTTAAATGTATTAAATTCCTCTAATAACATTTTAGGTCTAGAATACATAAAATGTCTACTAAAATTAAATAGTAATATAAAACCTTTTACGATTTCTAGAGTACAAGCTTCATACAACTCTGAAAATATAACTAGTAGTATTTGTTCTGCTACTGCCATAAGAAAATCTTTAAAAGATTACAATGATTTATCACTTATAAGTAATGTAGTTCCTAGCCAAACTTATAATATACTTAATGAAAAAATTAATAATAATTTTTTACCTATGTTTGATGAAGCTTACTTTGATATTATAAAATCTATTGTAGCTAGAGATATTAGTATATTAGATAAATATTTTGAAGTTAACGAAGGAATAGAAAATAAAATATACCAAAATATATTTAGGTCTAATTCTCTTGATGAACTTCACTTATCTATAAAAAGCAAAAGATATACATTAACTAAAATAAAAAGAACTCTTAATAATATACTACTTGGAATAACTAAAGAAGATATAAGTTACGTTAAAGATATAAATGCCGTTCCTTATATAAGAGTTCTAGCTTTTAACGATAGAGGTCGGGAAATATTAAAAGCTATTAAGAAAACTTCTGAAGTAAATATAGTAAATAAATTATCTAAAGCGTCATTTTCTATGAATGATAAATTATTTAAGACTTTGCTTGATTATGATATAAGATCGAGTAACATATATAATTTAATTTACTATAAAAACAATCCTGATTTATTAAAGGGTCCTATGGATTATTATATATCTCCTATTTACATTAAAAATAATAAAAATTAAAATCTATTTACAAATAAAAAAGCACAGTTTATTCTGCGCTTTTTTATTTAGTTTAAATTAGTATATTTTACTTGGATTTAATATATTTTTATGATCAAAAGCAGTTTTTATACTTTTTATAAGATCCATATAAGACTCACTTTGAGATTCATGTAAATATTCTTTTTTAGCATAGCCTATTCCATGTTCTCCTGAGACTTGCCCTCTAAGTTCTCTTGATTTTTCATACATACAATCAAAGCTTTCTTTTAATTTTAACTTCCAAGTTTCATCATCCATACCATCTCTTAATGTATAAACATGAAGATTACCGTCTCCTGCATGCCCAAAACTCTTTATTCTTACATTTAATTCTTTTTGTAAATCATGAGTATATCTTATAAAATCAGCAACTTTATCTCTAGGTACTACAACATCACATTCGTCCATTTCTGTTGTAGATGCTTTTATAGCTTCTAAAAATGCTCCTCTTGCTGACCATATAGATTCATTTCTTTCCTGTGTATCAGATATAAATACATCATATGCCCCATTTTTTAAGCATAAGTGGGCAACTTTTTCATATTCTTTTTCTATATCTTCTTTACTATTTCCATCAAATTTTAATAGTAGATACGCATCTGAAGTATTATCAGGGAAAGACTTTCCTAAAAATTCTTCTGCTGCAAGTATTACATCTCTTTCCATAAATTCTATCGCTGTTGGTATTGACTTTGATTTTATTATTTTAGGTACAGTTTCTATTGCTGTTGGTAAATCCTTAAAAGGAATTAATAAACTTATATCTTTTTTAGGAAGAGGTAAAAGTTTAAGTATTGCCTTTGTTACTATTCCTAATGTACCTTCTGAACCTACAATCAAATCTTTTATACTATATCCAGAACTATTTTTTACTACTTTTCCTCCTATATTAACAATATCACCATTAGGAAGTACAACTTCAAGTCCTCTTACATAGTCTCTTGTAACTCCATATTTAACAGCTCTCATTCCCCCTGCATTAGTGTTTATATTTCCACCTATTGTGGCACTTTTTTCACCTGGATCTGGCGGATAAAATAAATCTCTTTCTTGAACATATTGTCCTATAGTCATCAAAAGCACTCCTGGCTCTACTGTTAATGTTAAATTTTCTTCATCTAATTCTAATATTTTATTCATTTTGCTTAAATTAATCATTATACCACCATGAATTGCTACAGAAGCACCAACAAGCCCTGTTCCTTGTCCTCTTGGTGTTACAGGTATATTATTTTTATAGGCATATTTCATTATTTTAGATACTTGTTCTGTATTATATACATTAACAAGTACTTCTGGATATTTTTCCACTCCTCCTAATTCATCATGTGAAAAATCTTCACTTATATCTTCGCCTGCAAAGACTTCTTCTTCTCCACAAATATCTATTAAAAATCTAATATCATCATTATCTATTTTTTTATACATAGCTATTCCCCCTATTCTTCTACGGATAATGCCACTTCTAATTGCTTTTGTTCTATTTTTTCTATTAATTTAGGAACAATCTCATATATATCACCTACTAATGCTAAATGAGCAACATCAAATATCGGTGCTTTTTCATCTTTATTTATTGCTACTATGTAATCAGAACCTTGCATACCTGCTACAAACTGAACAGCCCCAGATACCCCACACGTAATTATAAGTTTAGGTTTTACAGTTCTTCCACTAAGACCTATTTGTCTTCTTGGGTCTATCCATCCAGCTTCTATTAATGGTCTTGTTCCTGCAACTTGTGCTCCTAGTCTATCTGCTAATTTATATATCATATCCATATCATCTTGCTTTTTAATAGCCCTACTTGCAACTACTATAACTTCTGCTTCTTCAAGACCTACCTCTTTCGTTTTAGGTTTACTATCTAATACATTTATATTTGATACTAATTTTTCCTTACTAATACTACATAATGTTATCTTTCCATTTGGACTTTCAACTTCTTCTGGTTCTGAGAATATTTTATATCTTACTGTAGCAAACTGTGGTCTATTATTTGGAGTATGAATATGAGCCATTATATTTCCTCCAAATGCTGGTCTTATTTGATCTAAATCTGTATTTTCTTGAATATCAAGTATTGTACAATCTGCCGTAAGCCCTGTTTTAAATCTAGCCGCAAGTCTTGGTGCTAAAGATCTTCCAAGTGTAGTTCCCCCTACTAACATTATCGTAGGTTTTATATTATTTATAAAATCTTCAACTGCTCTAGAGTATGGCTCTATTCTAAAATGTTCAAATTCTGGATTATCATAAACAAATACTTCATCTACTCCATAAGATATTAATTTATCACATTTATCTTTTATATCTTTACCTACAAATACACAATATACTGGATGATTTACTTTCTTAGCCATTTCACGAGCCTTACCTATAAGTTCATAAGTTACAGGATGTATATCTCCTTCATGGTGGTCTACATATACAGCTATTCCTTTCCATTCATCCTTGTTTATCTCTTTTTTTAGATTTTCTACAAATTCAAAAGCTCCTTTTGGTCCCTTTTTAACACAAATCTTACACATTTTACAAGCTGAATTTATTTCTATTTTTTGGTCAATTAATTCTATGGCATTAAATGGACACAATTTTAAAACTTCATCTATATTATCTATTTTCTCTTGATTTATTACTACTTTAGCCATATAAATCCCCCCTTATATTAACTTTAACTCCTTAAGTTTATTTGCTAACTTTTCACTTATTTCTTCACTACTTCCTCTTAAAACTTCTTTTTCATTATTAGAAGTTGGAGGGAATATTCTTAATACTTGGGTTGGCGAACCATTAAGTCCATAATTGTTTTCATCTTGATCTTCAAAGTCACTTAAACTATACATAGGTATTTCTCTATTTTTAGTATCTAGCTTTAATTTAAAAGAAGGTAATCTCGGTTCATATATGCCCTTTTCAACAGTTATTAAACATGGATAATTTATTTCACATTCTTCTAATGTATTTGGCATATCACACTCAACTACTATACTTTTATCTTTAATTTCTATTATTTTAGTTACATTTGTAATATGTGGTATATTTAAAAATTCAGCTATTTCTGGTCCAACTTGAGCTGTATCTCCATCAGTAGTTTGCTTTCCACATATTATTAAATCTGGATTTCCTACTTTTTTTATACCTTGAGATAGTGTATAAGAAGTTGCAAGTACATCAGCACCTGCGAATTTTCTATCACTAAGTATAGCTCCCTCATCTACTCCCATCATAAAACTTTCTTCTACAATTTGTTTTGCTTGTGGTGGTCCCATTGTCAATACTTTTAAAGTCGCACCTTTTTTTTCTTTTATTTTAAGTGCTGTCTCTAATGCGTATAAATCATATGGATTCATTTTAGAATCTACACCATCTCTTTTAAGCACACCTGTTTTTTCATCTACTTCAACTTCAGAAGTTCCTGGAACTTGCTTAATACATGTTAAAATTTCCATACTTTATCCCCCTTAACTATTTAACTATTACAGATACTCCATCAGGAATAACTACAACCTTTGAATCCCTTCCCTTTATATGAAATGCCATATTTAAAGCATCTTCAAAGTTTGATGCATGCTTCATATGCATATTCTCTATCATATCTTTATCACACTTATCTGTAACCATTATTACAGTGTAATTTTCAAGTATTCTAGCTAATATTTGAAACTCCCATTGGTCAGGTACAGTATCTCCCCTACTTACCTTTCTTACTTTTTCTAAAACTTCTTTTGGTGATTTAGCATTTGCTATATTATCGTAAAAAGATTGACCTCCATGACCATCATTGCAGGCAGATATCATAATTATTACTCCACCTTCATTGCAAGTAGCTTCTGCTGCAGTCATTCCTTTTACAGACTGATATATATTTTGATCAAGAGGATACCCTCCATTAGTACTAACAACTATATCAGCTTTATGAGATTTAACTTTAGATAACTCTGTTACAAATTCACATCCTTTTTTATGTGCTTTTTCTACATCTCCAGCAAAAGATGCTATAACTTTTTTATCTTGGTCTATTACAACATTTAGTATAAAAGCGAGATTTGATACTTTAGCTGCATATACCATATCCTCGTGAATAGGATTATTTTGTAGTGTTCCAGTTCTGGCATTTTCACTATCTATAAAGTCACTACAGTGGTTATACATTATAGTTTTTGCTGATGCTATACCTGGTAATATACTTTTTCTACCTCCAGAAAAACCTGCAAAAAAGTGAGGTTCTATAAAACCTTCTGCTATTAATAAATCTGCTTCTTTAACTAGTTTATTTAGATATAAATCTCCACCAGATGGCAATACTCCCATTTTTTCCATTTGAGAATCATCTGTTGATATATGCATTATTATTTCTTCATTTTCTACTATTTCCTCACCCATTTTATAAATCAATTCTTCTTTTGTACTTTCTCTGTGAAACCCTGTAGCAATTAATATTTTTATACTTGCATCTTTATTTACTTTTCTTATTCTTTTTAAGATTATTGTCATGGTAATTTTGCTTGGTACAGGTCTTGTGTGATCACTAGTTATTATGACGATACTTTTTTTATCTTTTGCTAATTCTTCTAATTTCTTAGAGCCTATTGGATTGTCTAATGAATTTTCTACTATTTCTTCTTGAGTTCTATTGACTTTATATGTATGTGCTTTAGATTGAAGTGTCATTAAGAAATTTTCATCTGGAATATTTAAAATCATTCCCTCTTTAGAATATGGAACTTTTAAAGTAGGCATATTTTCCCCCTTATATTTTTATATCTGTATATAACTTCCAAAATAAACTAATACTCCTAATATTACTACATATCCTAAACAAAATTTAAGAGTTGAGTTTAAAATTTTACCTTCTTTTCCTATTAACCCAGTAGCAGATGTTGCTATAGCTATACTTTGAGGTGATATCATTTTTCCTGCTGTTGCCCCTGCAGTATTTGCTGCTGCTATCCAATATGGGTCTATGCCTAGAGATGTAGCTGATTGAGATTGTAAACCTCCAAACAATATATTTGCTGATGTGTCACTACCTGTTACAAATGTACCTATTGAGCCTAAAAGTGGTGATATTACAGGATAAAATGATCCAGTTATTGCGCTTAGTCCAAAAGATATTGATGCTGTCATTGTGCTGTAAGACATAAGTTTTGATATAGCAACTATAGATGTTATAGTTATAAAAGATTTAGATAATTGTTTTACAGTTCTTATAAATACATTTATCATAGTAGATACTTTTACTCTTTGTATTAATCCACCTATAAATGTAGCAACTATTATTACAATACCTGGTGTATTTATCCATATGAATTCAGTTGTTGCGGCTCCTTCTCCTGTGTATATTTTAAATTGACTTGCAAATCTAGCTAAAAATTCATTTATAGATGTGAACAATGGACTTGCTGCTAAAATTAAAACACATAGTAATATGTATGGAAGCCAAGCTAATATACCCTCTTTTGTACTTACACTGACTTTTAATGCTACACTTCCTTTTATTCTATTTTCTTCTTCTGACATATCTTTTCTTTTATTCATTGCTTTTGCCATAAGAATTGTAATTAGCATACTACATAAACTTCCTATAAGAGCAGGTAATTCAGCTCCTAGATACTTTGCTACAAATATTTGAGGTAATGCAAATGCTACCCCTGATGCTAAAGTTATTAAAAATACTCCTTTTAATGCTTTAAGGCTTTTCTTTGTTAAAATTACTAATACAAAAGGTATTACTATTATGAATGGTGCTAATTGAATTGCTGTTAAATAACTTAATCTCATTACGTCTAGTCCCGTCACTGATGCTAATGTACTTACAGGTATGCCTATTGCTCCAAAAGCTGTTGGTACTGTATTAGCTATAAGACATATTATAGCTGCAAATATGGGATTAAATCCTAAAGATGCTAATATACTTGCTGGTATTGCAACTGCTGTGCCGTATCCTGCAACAGCTTCTAAAAAACCTCCAAATCCCCAAGCTAGTATAAGCACTTGTATTCTGTCATCTGTTGTAATACTAGATAACATTTTTTTCATAGTATCCATAGTTTTAGTTTCAACTGCTAAATTATAAGTAAATAGCGCTGCAACTATAACTAAAAGAATTGGCCATAATGCAACTAATACTCCTTCTATAGATGCCGTAATAGCATCTACAAATGGCATTTTCCAAAATACCATAGCTATAATAAATGTTAATATAACTGTTGCAAAGCAGGTTTTATGTGCTGGTAGTTTCATTATCCCTAAGGATACAATTAACCATATTATCGGTATTATAGCTATTAAAAATAATACATACTCGTTCATCAAGTACCTCCTATATATTTTATTTTATGTCGGTAACTTGAATGATGGTCAGTGGTATTACCACTTATATTTTATATAATATAAGAGATATTTATAAACCGCAATAATTGATTGAAAATTAACAATTTTCAACCAATAGTTTTTATATAGCTTTCTCTTATATTTTCCATATGTCTTTTCATCTCTTCATAAGCTAATATCGGATCATTTTTGCTTATTCCTTCATATATCCTTCTATGATTTTCAAATAATAGTTCTTCATCTCTATAATTTTCTATAATTTTTTCTCTTGCATCTTCTATAAACCTTTCAAATAGTTTAGATGATGTTATAAATACACTTTCTATAAGATAATTTTTACTTATAGATGCTATTTTATTGTGAAATCTTTGATCAAGTTGGATTATTTTCTTACTATTGTATTTTTTCATACTATTTTCTTTTCCCATTGCACCTATTATAGTTTTTAATTCTTTACAGTCTTCTTTTGTTGCTTTTATTGCTGCTATTTTTACGGTTTGTAATTCTAATACTTCTCTTAGTTCCAATACATTTTGCCATGTACCTTCATTTAATTTAAATACCATAGATAGAGGTTCTATTAGTGACTTTTCTATATTAGTACATATAAAGTTTCCATCGCCTTGTTTGCTTTCAACCACCCCTATAGTCTCTAATACCCTTATTGCTTCCCTAATAGATGTTCTACTTACACTCATCTGCTCTGATAATTCTCTTTCCGATGGGAGCTTATCTCCTTTTTTTAATTCCCCATTTAAGATTTTATCTTGTATTTGTTCTATTACAAGTTCATAAACTTTCTTATTTGAAATATTAACAAACATGATATCCCCCTTAAATTTATATTATTTATATATTTTTTCTCATATATATCTTCTTCCTTAAATATACTTGTCTTATACTATATATTTTATTAGGTGATGCTTATGAAGAAAAGAAAAATTATATGTTTTTTTGTTCCTATATGTATCGTTTTATTAATTATACTTGGAATAATTATTTTTCCTAATGATTCCTTAGAGGCTGCTAAGGAAGGCATAGAAATTTGGACCACAATACTAATACCTTCTTTACTTCCATTTATTATAGGTGCAAACTTGATTGTTGATTTAAAAATCGTTGATATAATTGGGTTTATAATTAACCCTTTTACTAAGTTTATCTTTAATGTTTCTGGGAAAAGTGCCTTAGTCTTTCTTATATCAACAGTTTCTGGCTATCCTGTAGGTGCAAAACTTGCCTCAGAACTTAGGCTTAATTCTCAAATTTCTAAGGATGAAGGGCAAAGGCTAATTTCTTTTTGCTCTACATCTGGGCCACTATTTATAATAGGTGCTGTAGCAACTGGTATGTTTAAACATCCCAATCTTGGTTATTTAATGATTATTTGCCATTACTTAGGGTCTATATCTATAGGATTGTTTTTTAGAGGTTACGGTAAAGATATTATTTCTAGTTCATCTATATCCCTAAAAGCTAATATTAAAAATACAATAAATACTCGTTTCTCTAATGGTCAAGGCTTTTTTGTTCTATTTGGAAATGCTGTAAATAGTGGTGTTAATACATTACTTATGATTGGCGGTTTTGTAATAGTATTTTCAGTGATTTTTAAGGTACTTACATTATTTAAAATAGTTGATGTCATTGCTTTTATCTTATATATTCCTCTATCTCTTTTAGGATTTACAAAAGAACTTTGTTACGGTCTTATAAGTGGCTTATTTGAAATAACTATAGGTTGTAATAAAATATCATCTGTATCTAATGTTTCAGAAGCTTTAAAAGCCTCTCTAGCTAGTTTCTTAATAGGGTTTAGTGGTATTTCTATACTTGCCCAATGTTGTACCTTTATATCAAAAACAGATATTAGCGTACCTATATACATATTAAGTAAATTTTTTCATGGGATTATATCAGGGATTCTTACATTTTTACTATATCCTTTAATAGAATCAATTTCACTTGTTTCCAATTTCTCTAACACTTATAATTATATCTACCATGGTGGTGTATCTAATTTTTATTTGTCTAATTACAATACAGTACTTTTAGTAATATTTATAGTTTATATTTTAAATCTTCTTTCAAGGCTAGAAAAGATCGCTATAAAAAAAGAAAGCTAACACTTTCTTTTTTTATAGCCTTTATATTATTGTTCTGGATTTAACTCTAATCTATCTCTTGATATTTCTTCTAGTAAATCCTTTATATTATGTTCTAAACTTAAAAGTACATTATCAGCATACTCTATAGATCCAAGTCTTATTTCACCTGCTATTCTTTCTGCTCTTGCTATCATTTCTTTAGCTTGTAATTCTGCTTTTTGAATAGGTTCACTTGATTCTAAGTAAGCATTTAAAATTTCATCAGAATTTTTCTTTAACTCTTCTACTTTTTCATTGTACTCATCTTGTATTCTTTGTGCTTCCTTTTTAGCTTGTTCCACTAATTCTTGTGCTTCTATTTTTGCATCATTTATTATTTTGTGTCTTTCTTTATTAATCCATGTTGCTTGCTTTACTTCTTCTGGAACTAATGATTTTATTTCACCTATAACACCTAATACTTCATTTTTATCTATACCAGACTTTTGAGAAAAAGGTATTGAAGATGCATTATTTATCATACTTTCTAATTCATCTAACAATTCAATTATTTCTAAATCTACATACATAGTTACTTCCCCCTATTAGTTTTTCTTTTAAGTTCTTCTAATACAACTTCTGGAACTAAGTTTTTTATATCTGCATCAAAGTTTAATACTTCCTTTATTAACGAGGAACTTATAAATGAATACTTTGGATTAGTTGCTAATATTACAGTTTCAATATTAGGATTTAATTCTTTATTCATGTGAGCCATTTGCAGTTCATACTCAACATCAGTACCATTTCTAATTCCTCTTACTAAAGTATCTATACCATGTTCTTCACAATAATTTACTAAAAGTCCATTAAAACTTACTATTTTTATATTATCAAGATGATTAGTACATTTTTCTATAAGTTCTACTCTTTCTTCAAAAGTGAACATTCCCTTTTTATTAGGATTATGAAGCACCCCTATTTGCAACTCATCAAATATTTTAGAAGCTCTACATATTATATCTAAGTGTCCATTAGTTATTGGATCAAAGCTTCCTGCAAATATAGCTTTTCTTATTTTTTTATTCATCTTTTTGCTTAGCCCTCCATTTTAACATTGATATTAGGATTTTATATATTCTATTTTAACTTATAAAATGTTAAAGTTGTATTCCCATACTTTTTGTCTCTACTTTTTTCTAAACTGCCTATTTCTTCTGGGAATTTATCTTTAGTATCATGTTCGACTACAATTATACCATCTTCTTTAAGTATATTTGCATTGTCTATTTTTTCAAGAGCATCAATAAACATGTCTTTATAATATGGAGGATCCATAAATATAACATCAAATTTATTATTTTTTATTTTAAGCTTACTTATAGCATCTTTGAAATCTAAGTTTAAGACTTCACTTTCATTTTCAAATCTAGCTTTCTTTATATTGGATTTTACCAAAGCTATACTCTCTCTACTTACATCCACAAAGGTACATTTTGAAGCACCTCTAGATAAACACTCTATTCCTAAAGAACCAGTTCCAGCAAATAAGTCTAATATGTTACTTTCCATCATATATGGATTTATCATATTAAATAATGATTCTTTAACTCTATCTGTTGTTGGTCTTACATCTTCATTTTTAGGAGTATTTAACTTTAATCCTCTTACTTTTCCTGATATTACTCTCAACGTACCTTCACCTCATTGTATATTTTAGCATAATTTTATATTAATTTAACGAAATTTCTTTAACTATATTCTCAAATTTATTCATAATTTCACGTTTTAAGCCTTTATTTTCATAATTATCTAACTTAGAGTCTTTAGAAAATATAATTCTAGCTTCTTGTTGAGCAAGTTTAAGTATTTTCATGTGTTTAAATATATTTGCAACCTTTAATTCTGGTAAACCATGTTGTCTTGTTCCAAAAAATTCACCAGGCCCTCTTATTTCTAAATCTTTTTCTGATATTTTAAATCCATCATTTGTTTCTTCCATTATAGACATTCGTTGTCTACAAACTTCTGATTTAGATGCGTATATTAATATACAATAAGACTTATGACTTCCTCTACCTACACGACCTCTTAACTGATGAAGCTGTGCTAACCCAAATCTTTCTGCATTTTCTATTATCATAAGTGTTGCATTGGGAACATTAACTCCAACCTCTATAACTGTTGTTGAAACTAATATATCTATTTCTTTATTTTTAAAACTCTTCATTATAGAATCTTTTTCGCTGCCTTTCATCTTTCCATGTAAAAGACCTACTCTAAGATCGCTAAAATATTCAGACTTTAGCTCATCAACTAGTTCTGTAGCTGCTTTAGCTTCTATAGCTTCACTTTCTTCTACTAGAGGGCACACTATATAAACTTGTCTTCCTTTTTCTACTTCTTTTCTAACTAATGAGTTGTAAGCTCTATCTCTTTTTCCTTTATCAACTGCTATAGTTTCAATTGGCTGCCTTCCTGGAGGAAGCTCATCTATTATAGATATATCCAAATCTCCATAAAGTATAAGAGCTAATGTTCTTGGTATTGGAGTTGCCGTCATTACTAATATATCTGGATTCTCTCCTTTTTCCGATAATTTGCTTCGTTGCCTAACTCCAAATCTATGTTGTTCATCTGTTATTACTAACCCTAGATTATTAAATTCTACTTTATCTTCAATTAGTGCATGAGTTCCTATTAATATATCTATTTCTTTATTTTTTACTCTTTCTAAAACTTTTTCTTTATTCTTCTTTGTTAAACTACCAACTAGTAATTCTACATTCACTCCAAAAGGCTTTAAAGTTTCTGTAAGAGAAATATAATGTTGTTCAGCTAATATTTCAGTAGGAGCCATTAATGCACCTTGATATCCATTTAAAATACAATGTGATAATGCTAAAAGAGCTACGACTGTTTTACCTGATCCAACATCACCTTGTACTAGCCTATTCATAGCACTATTTGAATTCATATCATCTATTATTTCATTTAATGCTCTCTCCTGAGCTTTCGTTAATTTAAATGGTAATGAACTTCTTATTTCTTCTAGTTTCTTATTTTCTAAAAACTTTATACCATCGACTTCACTTACTCCATTTTTAAACATAAATAATCCTAACTGTAGCATTAAAAATTCTTCAAATACGATTCTATATAAAGCAATTTTTAAGGCTTCTTTACTGCTTGGATTATGAATATTTCTAACAGCGTAATCTATGCTACATAACTTATATTTTTCTAATATATTAATTGGAAGATACTCTTTTATGTTTATTTCCTTATCATTAAGCACTCCTTTTATTATGCTACTTACTTCTTTATTAGTAACTCCATAAGTTAAAGGATATACAGGTATTATTTTACATGTAGATTTTGGTGAATTGCTAAGGTGCTCCACTTCACAAGAAGTTAATTCTACATTTTTAAATTCTTTTTTAACTTTACCAAATACTAATATAGTATCTCCAACTTTAAATGCATTTTTTATATATTCTTGATTAAAAAATACTAATTTTGCATACCCTGTTTCATCTCTTACGTCTAGCTTAGTTATATTAAGACCTTTTCTAGGAGATGACGTATGGCTTCCTACTATAATAGCTTTTATAGTAGCTCTATCTTCATTTTCTAGTTGAGCAATCTTTTTTATATTATTTCTATCTTCAAATTGTCTAGGAAAATAATATAATAGATCTTTTAGCGTAAATATATTTAATTTATTGAGTTTTTGAGCTCTTTTAGGTCCTATCCCTTTTACATACTGTATATCTTTATTTAAATCCATATTATCACCTATTAGATAAAAATCCTGTACAATCCTTACTAAGTAGGATTTTACAGGATTTTTTAAATATTATTCAACTGAAATTAAGTAGTAATAAAGAGGTTGACCTCCGTAATATAATTCTACATCTATGTCTTCAAACTTTTCTTCTAACTCGTCACGAAGTTTGTTTGCATCTTCTTCTTTTACATCTTCACCATAGAATAAAGTTATTATAGCACTATCTTCATCTACTATATTTTCTATAAGCTTAGTTGTTATTTCATCAACACCATCTCCAGCAGATTGTAATTTTCCTTCTGCTATACCTATTATATTACCTTCTTTAACTTCTATATCATTCATAACAGTATCTCTAACTGCAAATGTAACTTGACCTGATTTAACTAGTCCTAAAGACTCCATCATAGCTTCTTCATTTTCTTCTACAGATAAGTCTGCATTGAAGTTTACTAATGCTGTAAATCCTTGAGGAGTATTTTTAGTAGGAATTACTATTATATTTTTTTCACTTAATTCTTTTGCTTGATTAGCAGCCATTATTATATTGCTATTATTTGGGAATATAAATATATTTTTAGCATGAATTTCTTCTATAGCTTTCATAAAGTCTTCTGTGCTAGGGTTCATTGTTTGTCCACCCTCTATTATGTAATCAACACCAAAATCTTTAAAAATTTGAGCTAGTCCTTCACCCATAGAAGTTGCTATGAATCCATATTCTTTTTCTTCTACTGCTGATGCTGTTTCATCTTTTGTATCAAGCAATATGTTTTCATGTTGTACTTTCATGTTTTCTATTTTTATAGTTATTAATTGTCCATATTTTAAAGCATCTTGTAATACTAGTCCTGGATCATTAGTATGAACGTGCACTTTTATTACACCGTCATCTCCAACTACTGCTAAACTATCTCCATACTTCATCATCATATCTCTTATTTGTAAGTCGCTTACTTTATCACTTTCTAATATAAACTCAGTGCAATAAGCAAACTTTATATCATCCGTATTTATTTGCGCTTGAGCTGATGATTGTGTCGTAGTAGTAGATGATTTTTCTAAAGCCTCTATAGAATTTCCTTTTAGAGCTTCTAACATTCCTTCATATATTAGTACTAGACCTTTACCTCCAGAGTCTACAACTCCAGCTTCTTTTAGTGCTTTTAATAATTCTGGTGTTCTATTTAATGAATTATTAGCTTCCTTTATAACCATTTCTAAGAATGCTACTAAATCTTTTTCTTTCTTACAAGCTGAAAGTGCATATTCTCCACTCTCTCTTACTACTGTAAGTATAGTCCCTTCTATAGGCTTTATAACAGCCTTATAAGCTGTATCTGAACCATTCTTAAATGCATCTGCTAAATCTGATGTAGATATCTTTTCTTTTCCTTCTATTGATTTTGCAAATCCTCTTATTATTTGAGATAGTATAACACCTGAATTTCCTCTAGCTCCCATTAAAGAGCCTTTAGATAGAGCTTTACCTATTTCAGTTATATTATCCCCCTCTACCTTAGACAATTCTTTCATTGCATAAGATATAGTAAGAGACATGTTTGTTCCTGTATCTCCATCTGGAACTGGAAAAACATTTAGTTTATCAACTAAATCTTTATTATTTTGAAGATTATTTGCACCTGACACAAACATATCTCTTAATAATTTACCATCTATATATTGAATCATTTTCTTCCTCCTAATTACTTAACTCTAATTCCTTGAACATTGATATCTATTTTACTTACTTTTATAGCCGTTGTGTTCTCAACTGTATATTTTACTCTATCTATTATGTTATTTGCAACAGTAGATATATTAGTTCCGTATTGTAGTATAACATATAATTCTATAGCTATAGTGTTATCTTCTAATTCTTGTACTAAAACACCTTTTAATACGTTCTCACCTTTTAATAGTTCTACTATACCCTTAGTTTTATATGCTAAACCTACTAATCCATAACTTTCCATAGCAGCTCTGTATGCAATTTGTGCTATAACATGTTTATCTATTTCTATATTTCCATATTGATTACTTACTTTTACGCTCATGATTTACCCCCTTAGGTTCATATTTTTATTTGGAATAAATATTTTATTTATATTATTATAAAAATTTATATATCCTATAATACTATAAATATGATATAATTTAAACCTACGTAATTATTTTGTAATAGTAAATATTTTATTTTAAATATTTACTTTATACAAAATTATATATATAATTTTATATGATAACAAGACATTGTTCAATATTTGTTAAGCAAATATATATTTCTATTGCACGTTTTTAATATTTATGTTAATATAAATATGTTTTTAGTCTTTAAATAGTTATCATTTTAAGGAGGTGTACGTAAATGGCAAAGGTATGTAGCGTATGTGGTAAAGGAAAGGTTTCTGGAAACCAAGTATCACACTCAAATAGACATAACAGAAGAACATGGTCAGCTAACTTAAGAAGCGTTAGAGCTATAATAGATGGAACTCCTAAGAGAGTTAAAGTTTGTACTAGATGTTTACGTTCTGGAAAAATAGAAAGAGCTTAATTGTTCTTTAAAGCCTACTAATTAGTAGGCTTTTTTATTTCATATGTATTTTTATAATTTCATCTAATGATTATAGTAATTACATTAATTACTTTTTCTTGCTTCCCTTCATAAACTTTAATATAATTCCAGCTATCCATTTAGGCATTTTTATTGTTACCATTTTCATTTAACATTCCCCCAATAATATTATTTATTTGGCTTACTTATAAAGCATATTCAAGTATCAATAAAAAAATAGTAAAACTCCACATCCAATTAAAATAACTGCTGTAAGCAATGTCCAAATCCACCCCGGAAGCATCATAGATAAAAGTACTGCTCCTCCTGTTGACAAACATAACATTCCCAATAACACCTTAGAGCTATTTTTCATTAAAACACCTCCTTGAGTTATTTTACTATTTAAACTTATGTATATATTAAATTTATGCAAAATAGTCCATATTTAGACCTGTCCCACTTTTTATTAATAAATTTTTTCAAAATAAAAAGACGTATTTCAAAATACATCTTTTACAAAAGTTCTATCAATTTATCTATACTTTTTTTATCACACATATCTATTTGTTTATTAAAACTATCTAAAATCAACTTATCATCTTCTGTAAGATCTCTAAAATCTTTTTTATCTATATATACCTTTAATCCCTTCATAAGGATTTTGTCTTTTATACTTAATTCATTATAGAATATTGAACCTCTAAAATTAACTAAAGTTATATTACTTGCTATTTCATCACTAAAATTTTTATCTATTAGATTTTTTCTTAATTCTTCAGAAATTGACTCCATACCTACAGTAAATATTATTACTCTTTTATCTTTTATATTATGAAAGTTTTTCTCTATAAAACTTATTCCATTTATTTTGCTTGCATATATTCCTCCACCATATATTATAGTGTTATATTCTTTTAAATCCTTATTTCTAATATCACTAACTTCATATAAATCGGCATTTAGCCTCATTGCTATCCATCCAGAATATTTTTTAGTACTTCCATATTTAGATTTATATATAACCGCTACCTTATTATCCATAAAACCCCTCCAAAATTATAATTATTACTATATTTGACTTATGTGTTTTATAATCCTTTTATACAATTTAAATATTTTAAGTTTATATAGATTTATATTTTTTAGCTCATAAATAATATTAATTTAGTATTATTACACAAAAAAGATGACTTTCGTCATCTTTTATATATTTCTAATAGCAATTAAACTACCTTCATTTACTTTTACTCTACATTTATTTTCTAACATTACATTAGATATTCCTAATGGCAAATAAAACTTCATATCATATTCCTCTAAGGGATATTCAAAATTAGTAAGGGTAACTCCTTTTGCATCACCACTTAAAGGTATTACTGATACAGTATCTCCTATATTTCCTTTAATTTCTATTTCTTCATTTATAGCTATCTGTATTATCTCTTTTTCACTTATTATAGTAGGTATCATTCCTATACTTTTTACAAAGTACAATAAGTTTATATTTGCAATAGTATGATCTATTCTTCCTCCCAAAGCAAAATAAAAATCAATTTCCTTTACTTTAAGATTTTTAGCTAGATAAATACACAACTCCGTATCTGTTTCATTTTTTTTCGAAGGAAACCTTTCAAACTTTACATTTAGGTTCTTATAATAATTGACTATACTACTATCTACAGAATCTAAATCCCCTATTATATAATCTGGAACTATATCCATGTTGTAGATATGATTTGCTCCTCCATCTGCACATATTATATAGTCGTACTTATTTTTGGCTAATATTTCTTTAATATTATTGTAGTTCTCTGATTTTCCATTTAGTATAATGCAAGCTTTTTTCAATTTTTATACCTATAAACTAGCATTTTCTCTAAATAAATTTACTGTTTTTACTATATCATCACTATTAAATATTGCAGAACCCGCAACTATTATATTAGCCCCAGCCTTAACAACTTTATCTACATTGGTAGGCTTTATTCCTCCATCAACTTGTATGTCTATATTTAAATTTCTATCATCTATTAGTTTTTTTAATTCTTCTATTTTAGGTATCATACCCTCTATAAATGATTGCCCACCAAATCCTGGATTGACAGTCATTATAAGTACCATATCTACATCTTCTATTACATGTTTTATAGTTTCTATTGGTGTTGCTGGGTTTAGTGCAACTCCAGCTTTTACATTGTACGATTTTATATTTTGTATAGTTCTGTGTAAGTGTTTACATGCTTCTTGATGAACAACTATTAAATCACAACCTGCATCTACAAAATCCTTTATATAATTATCTGGATTTTCTATCATTAGATGTGCATCAAATACCATATTTACATCTTTTCTAAGGGACTTAACAAGACCTGGCCCTAAAGTTATATTTGGAACAAAATGTCCATCCATAACATCGATATGAAGGTATTCACATCCTGCACTTTCTACTTTTTTTACATCTTCTAATAGTCTTGCAAAATCTGCTGATAATATTGACGGTGCTAATTTAATCATTTTAATATCTCCTCTTCCCTTGTCTTATTTCATTTAATAATTGTATATAGCTATCATATCTTTTTTTAGATATTTTTCCTTCACTAACAGCTTCTTTAACTGCACAACTTGGTTCATTTTCATGTATACATCTAAAACCAAATCTACAGTCATCAAACTCATCAAATTCTATAAAATATTCTTTAAGTTCACTTTCTTCTATATCATCAAGAGTTAGAGAACTAAATCCAGGTGTATCTGCTACCATTCCTCCACACTCTAGTTTTAAAAGTTCTGCATGTCTTGTTGTATGCTTACCTCTTTTTATTTTATCACTTACTTCACCAGTTTGTAACTCAAAGTTTTTATCTATTTCATTTAATAGACTTGACTTACCTACCCCAGATGGACCTGCGAATACTACTACATTTCCATTTAATTCTTCTTTTATCTTATCTATATTTAATTTAGTTTTATTGCTAACTGGTATTACTTTATATCCACTTATTTCATATATATTTTTTAGCTCTTCTACTAAATCTCCATCTTCATCTAAATCTACTTTAGTTAAAACTATGACTATATCTAGGTTTTCCTTTTCAGCCAATACTATAAATCTATCTAATAACGATAAATTAGGCTTAGGATTTTTTATAGCAAATACTATAAGTGCTTTGTCTACGTTTGCTATAGGTGGTCTTATAAGTTCTGTATCTCTTTTGTCTATTTCCTCTATTACACCCTTTTTATCCTCTTCATCTACTATATTTATTTTTACTCTATCCCCAACTAAAGGTGTTATCTTTTGCTTTCTAAATATTCCTCTAGCTTTACATTCATATATCCCATTTTCAGTGTCTATGTAATAAAATCCCCCTATTCCTTTTACAATTTTTCCATCTAACATCTATTTCCTCCTCTAATTTTTCTAGCATAATTATTCTTTCCTATTTTTATATAATATCATAATAAGTTAACAATTAACCTATATTTATTTTTTATTACTTAAAATATCATTAATATTTATTAAAATAAAAGCCCAACTTATTAAGTTGGACTTTTTTGTTTAACTAATTTATTCTTGTGATTGTGTAGTATTTCCACTTCCTTCAGTACCAGTGTTATTTCCTCCACCTTGAGAAGGATTACTTCCTCCATTGTTTGAATTTTCTCCACTAGGTGAATTTCCACCTGTGTTTCCTCCAGTATTACCACCAGCATTATCCCCTGGTTTTTCTGGAGTAGTATTACCTGATTCCCCTGAGTTACCTTGACTATTTCCAGAATTATTTGAACCATTACCTGTCTCTGGTTTAGTGTTTTGATTTTCGTCTGGTGTAACTACTGGAGGAGTTTGTGTATTATCACTTTCCTCTTTTTTATTTTCTTCAGGTGGTGCTACTGGCTTAGGTCCCTTACTTACCACTACATCAACTGCTTCTCCATTCCCTGAAATAGATGTACCTGATTGAGGTGTCTGTCTAATTATATTTCCTTCTTTAAAGCTTTCGCTAAACTCTTGCTTAACATTGCCTAAAACTAAATTATTTTCTCTTAGTACACTCTCTGCTTCTATTAAGCTAAGTCCAACTACATTTGGAACCTGAGCTTGTTTTTTACCTTTACTTAAAACGATAGTTACAGAATCTCCTTCTTTTACTTGTTTTCCAGCTTCCGGCATTTGAGATATTACATGGTTAGCTTCTACATTTGTATCATATTCTTCTTTTATTGTTACATTTAAGCCTAAATCATCTAGCTTTCTTTGAGCTTCATCTAAGCTCATATTTTTAACATCAGGAGTAATCACTGTCTCCACTCCTGTTTGATTGCTATTTGATCCTAATAAATATTTGCCTGCTAGATAAACTTGAGCACCTAATATTATTATCAATATTACTGCTGCAACTACAAGTATTTTTTTCATTAAAGGGCTATCTTCTTTTACTTCTTTTTTTCTTCTATTTGAATTCTTAGATTTCTTTTTTTCATTTCTGTTTTGCTTAGGGTCTTCATACTCGTCTTCGTCTTCATAATCATCATATTCATCATCATATGCTTCTTCTTGATTATCATCAACATTAACCATAGAGTTTCTTAATTCCCTATCTTCTATCTTTTGAGTAGCATAGTTATCATATTCTTTTATAAAATCTAAATCTATATTCTTTTCTATGTACTCAATATCTTCTATCAATTCTTCTGCACTTTGATACCTATCAGCACTAGATTTTTCTGTTAGCTTTTTTATAATAGTTCTTACACTTTGAGGAATTCTAACTTTCTCCTCTTGAGTGAAATCTAAATTATCATTTATATGCTGAAGTGCTATTGATATAGGACTATCTCCCCTAAATGGTACCTTACCTATTAACATTTCATATAATACTATTCCTAAAGAATAAAGATCTGCATTACTAGTTACAAATTTACCTTTAGCTTGTTCTGGTGAAAAATAATGTACAGAACCTATTATACTTCCAATGTTTGTCATAGTAGAATTAGATACAGCCTTAGCTATACCAAAGTCTGCTACTTTAACTATTCTGCCTTCATTTGATATAAGTATATTGTGAGGTTTTATATCTCTATGAATAATACCTTTTCTATGTGCTGCACTAAGAGCCATAGCTATTTGTTTAGTTATATCAAGTGCAGTATATTCATCTAAAACACCTTCATTTTTTATTATTTCTTTTAAATTTTGCCCATCTATAAATTCCATTACTATGTAATGAACTTTTCCATCTTCTCCTACATCATATACATTTACTATATTAGGGTGCGATAAACTAGCTACAGCTTCTGCTTCTCTTTTAAATTTTCCTAAGAACTCCTCATCATCAACAAATTCAGGTCTTAAAACTTTTACAGCTACAGTTCTGTTTAAAAGTCTATCTTTAGCTTCATATACAAAAGCCATTCCTCCATCGCCAATTTTTCTAATAATTTCATATCTATTACCTAAAACAGTCTCTCCCACTTTATCACCATCCTATTTATCCTCTATTACTATAACAGATATATTGTCCCTTCCAGACATGCTGTTTGCTTTATTTATTAAATCATCACTTATCTCTTTGACTTCAATGTCTTTCATCATAATCTCTTCAATACTTTCATTATCAACAAATCCTGTTAAACCATCACTACATAAAAGAATTTTATCTCCTCTATCTATTTCATGCTTAAATATATCGACAATAACTATTTCTTCACTTCCCATAGCTCTTGTTATATGATTTCTTCTAGGATGATTTTTAGCTTCTTCCTCTGTTATGATGTTTGCCTTTATTAGCTCTTCAACTACAGAATGATCCATTGTAACTTTTTTAAATTCATTTTTACTTAATAAATAACATCTACTATCTCCAACATTAGCTACATATAACTTATTTTTATATAGTATAGCCGTTGTTAAAGTAGTCCCCATGCCTGAATATTCTTCACCACTTATAGACTTTTTATATATTATGGAGTTCACTTCATTATAAGCTTGTTTTATTATATCATCTATATAGTCTATTTTGATGTTATTATTTTGTAATAAGTTTTCCTTTAAGAAAAACATTATATTATCTACTGCTAGCTTACTTGCAACTTCTCCTTTTTTATGTCCACCCATTCCATCTGCTAGGGCAAATATGCCTATATCAGCAGAATCCGTTTTTATAATTTCACCCATACAATAATCTTCGTTATTTTTCCTAACTAGGCCTATGTCTGAGTCACAACTATAAATCATTAGACTTCCCCCCTAAAGCTACTTATGCTTTCTTCTTAATTGTCCACAAGCTCCACCAATATCAGAGCCCATAGATATTCTAACTGTAGCTGGTATATTATTTTTTTCTAATATATCTTTAAACTTGTATATATGAGACTTATCTGGACGTTTAAAGTCTCTTTCTTCTACATTGTTTATAGGTATTAAGTTAACATGACATAACATGCCCTTTAGTAACTTTATTAGTTCATTTGCTTCATTTGGCGAATCATTTACACCTTTTATAAGAGAGTACTCTAGGGTAACCCTTCTATTTGTCTTTTTTATATAATACTTGCAAGCATCTAGTATCTCCTTTATAGGATATGCATTTGCTATTGGCATAATTTCTTTTCTTTTTTCATCATATGGAGAGTGAAGTGATAAAGCAAGGTTTATAGGTATCTCTAAATCTGCAAGTTCTCTCATTTTTGGTGCTATACCACAAGTTGATAAAGTTATATGTCTATAACCTATATTTAAACCATTTTTATCATTTACTATTTCTAAAAACTTCTTAGTATTTTCAAAGTTATCTAGTGGTTCACCACTTCCCATTAAAACAAGATTTGATACTCTTTTACCTGTATCTTCTTGTATTTTTAGTATTTGATCTAAGATTTCCCAAGGCTCTAAATTTCTTAAAAGCCCATCTATAGTAGATGCACAAAACTTACATCCCATTCTACATCCTACTTGATTTGATATACAAACTGTAACTCTATCATCGTAATCCATCATTACAGTTTCTATTATATTACCATCGTTTAATAAAAATAAATACTTTTTAGTTTTATCAATCTTTGATTCTAATTTCAATTCGATTTCTATATTTCCTATATAGGATACTTCAGCTAATTTTTCTCTTAAACTTTTTGGAATATTATTCATATCATCAAAAGTCTTAGCACCCTTGTATATCCAAGAGTAAACTTGACTTCCTCTAAAAGCTTTTTCTCCTATAGTTTTCATAAACTCTTTTAGCTCTTCTTCTGTAAAGTTTTTTAATGCAACTTTATCTTGATTCATATTTTATCACTACCTTACTTTTCTTAATTTTGCTATAAAGAAACCATCCATTCCATGTATGTTAGGGTATATTTTTAAATATCCTTTATCTTGGTTATCTAAATCTACATTCACTTCATCTATAGGTACTAATTCAAAATCATTGTTAGTCTTTATAAACTCATTTATTATATTTATATTCTCAGTATCTTCTATAGTACAAGTACTATATACAAGTATTCCATCTTTCTTAACATACTTAGATGCATTTTCTAATATAGTTTTTTGTATTAAAGGTAAATCTTTTAGTTCTGCCTTTGTTTTATATTTTATTTCTGGTTTTCTTTTTATTATTCCAAGTCCTGAACATGGTACATCTGCCAATACATAGTCAAATTTATTTATACTTTTTTCATCTACTTTAGATGAGTCAAATTTTTCTACAACTACATTTTTAAGACCTAATCTATTTACTGTTGATGTTATAAGTTTTAATTTATGTTCAAATATATCTCTGGCCAAAACTTCTCCAGTATTATTCATAAGAGTCGCTAAATGAGTAGTTTTTCCACCTGGTGCACTACACATATCAAGTACTAATGAATTTTTTTTAGGATTAACTACTTTTCCAACTAACATTGAACTTATATCTTGAACTGTAAATAATCCTTCTTTAAACAATTCATTATTTTCTATATTTTTAAAGTTTTCCACTCTTATAGCTTCTTCTATAAGGTTTACTTTATAAGCTTTTACACCTATATTATTTAGCTTTTCTATAAGTTCACCTCTGTTAATTTTTAAAGTGTTAACTCTTAAGTATAAATTTGGCTTTTCATTATTAGAATCTAATAAATCTTTTGTGAATTCTTCTCCAAAGTTTTTAATCCAATTTTTTATCATCCATGGACTATAAGAGTATTTAGTAGATAAATACATTATGTTATCATCTATATCTACTTTTAAAATCTCTTCTTTTTTTCTTATTATATTTCTAAGTATTGCATTTACAAATCCTGATGATCTTTTATCATATTTTTTGACTAAATTTACGGTCTCATTAACAGCTGCATAATCAGATATACTATCTAAAAATGCTATCTGATATACACCTAATCTTAGCAATATTTTAACACAAGTTGACATCTTTTGTGTCTTTATCTTAGAAAGTTTATTTATTATATAATCTAAATAATATTGATTTTCTATTACACCATATATTAATTCTGTAGCAAGACCTCTATCTTGATTAGTCATTTCAATTTTCTTAAAATGTTTATTTATTGATGTATTAGAATAATTATTATTCTCCTCAATATCTAAAAGTACCTTATATGCTATTTCTCTTGCCTTCATGCTATTTCTCCTTAATTTAAACAGAAAAAGTCCTAGAAACCCTAGGACAATCTCCTTTAATCATTATCTCTGTTTGCTATTGCTAATAATCTAAGTAGTTGTAAAACTGAAGTTAATGCTGCAGCTACATAAGTTAATGCTGCTGCTGTAAGAACCTTTCTACTTTGATTAGATTCTCTTTTGTCTACTATTCCTAGATTATTAAGCTGAACTATAGCTCTACTTGATGCATTAAATTCAACTGGTAATGTTACTATTTGGAATAAGACTGATGCTGCAAATAGTATTATTCCTATTTCTAAAAATGGTCCCCTCATTATAAATCCTAAAGCAATTAATAACCAAGATATATTAGATGAAAAATTAACTATAGGAACTAAAGCACTTCTAAAATTAAGTGGTACATATCCTTTAGCATGCTGTATTGCATGGCCACATTCATGTGCCGCAACTGATATAGATGTTATCGATGTTCCATAATATATATCTTGTGATAATCTAACAGTATTACTTCTTGGATCATAATGGTCAGTTAAATGCCCTGTAACCATTTCTATAGATACGTTATTTAATCCATTAGAATTTAATATTGTTCTTGCTACTTGTTCTCCAGTATAACCTTTACTTGAATTCACTCTTAGATACTTACTAGTAGTACTACTTACTTTAAATTGAGCATAAATAGTAAAAAGTATCGCTGGAATTAATATCATAATTGTAGGGTCTAAACCATACCCATATCCATATGGATAAAACATATAAAACACTCCTATCTTAATTTAATATAGATTCTTATAAAGATAAGCTATATATTCTCTCTGTAAAAAATTTTATAGCTTCTTCAACTTCATTTATATCTATATTAGTATCTACACAAGGTCCATTAGGTCTTTTATTAAATACACCTAAAACGGGTACATGTCTCATATCTTGTACTCCAGCTGTTAAGTCCCTTTCACAAGCTACTGCTATAACAGCTTTTGGTCTGTTATCCATTATTATTTTTCTGGCTAGTGTTCCCCCTGTAGCTACAAATATATTTACATTTGTTTTTTCTTTTAATTTTACTAAATCTCCTATATTACACAAACCACAAGTTGCACAGTTTTCTATTTTGTTAGTAACTTTTAACTTACAGCTATTTCTTTGAACACAATGAGGTATTAATATTAATATTTCTTCTGGCTTTAAGTTATAACTATTACTATATATATATTTATTGTTTAATTTTATATATACCTTTCTTATTTCATTTTTGGGTATATTAACAAATTCTGCAATAATAGTTATTATAGGAAATAAAAATGATACAATTTTAAAGTTAACCTTCATTAAAGATGAGTCTACATCTTTATCCCTTATAATATTATTTGTAACTACTATAGAAAATATTATTACTATCGATGCTAATAATATTAGTATATCTGTTATTATAGCAAATACACCTGCTAAAGTAGATATAAAAAAGTTAACAAGTAAACCTATAGTCAAAAGAATTACTAATAATATACCTATGGCCGTCATATACTTTTTTGATTCTACCATTTTATTTACCTAGCCTAATATTTTTGAAGTATCTATACTGTTTCCCTTTATATATTCAGAAACTAAAACTCTTTTCTTTCCTGGCATTTGTATTTCTTCAAGTAATATTACTTTATCTAAAGTGCTTACTTTTATACCATCTTTATCAACGCTTAATATAGTTCCAGGTGCTTTTTGACTTTCCTCATTTAGCACTTTCGTCTTCCATACTTTCATAGTCTTTCCATCATAAGTTGTATATGCACTTGGCCATGGATTAACCCCTCTTACAAGGTTATGTATATCTTTTGCACTTTTATTAAAATCTATATTTCCTAAAGACTTATCCATCATAGGTGCATAACTAAACTCATCATGATTTTGCTTAGTTCTTGGTGCACACCCTTTTTCAATTAAGTCTAAAGTTTCTTTTAGAGTTTCTGCTCCAACAACCATCATCTTATCATGAAGCTCTCCTGCTGTTATTTCATTATCTAATGCAAACTCTTTTTGTAGTATCATATCTCCAGTATCTAGACCTTCATCCATATACATAGTAGTAACTCCTGTTTTTTCTTCACCATTTATTATTACCCAGTTTATAGGTGCCGCTCCTCTATATTTTGGAAGTAAAGAAACATGGACATTTATACAACCAAACTTAGGAATATCTAATATAGATTTAGGAAGTATTTGTCCATAAGCTACAACTACTATTACATCTGGATTTAATTCCTTTAATACATTTGCAAACTCTTCATCTCTTGCCTTTAATGGTTGATATACTGGTATATCATATTTAAGTGCAAGCTCTTTAACAGGAGGCATTCCAAGCTTTTTACCTCTATTTTGAGGTTTATCTGGTTGAGTTATCACACCTATTACTTCATGTTTTTCATCTATTATTTTTTGTAAACACCCAAGAGCAATCTCAGGTGTACCCATAAATACTATCCTCATTTAATCATCTCCTACTACTTTTGTACTTTGTCTACAAATAATACACCATCTAAATGGTCTATTTCATGGCAAAATGCTCTTGCTAAAAATTCTTCAGCCTTTATTTCAACATATTGACCTTGTCTATTAAATGCTCTTACTGTTACATAATATGGTCTATTTACAGCTCCACATTCGCCTATAACACTTAAGCATCCTTCATCTCCTAATTGCTCTCCAGAAGTTTCTATTATTTCTGGATTTATAAGTTCTATTATACCATCACCGATATCTATAACAGCAACTCTCTTTAATACTCCTACTTGAGGTGCAGCAAGACCTACACCATCTGCATGATACATTGTTTCTGCCATATCATCTAATAATTGTATTAATCTATCATCTATTTTTTCTACCTTTTTTGCTTTTTTTCTTAAAATAGGGTCTCCTATTTGAACTATTTCTCTTAACGCCATTTTTGTCTCCTCCTATATTTTATAATATGTTGTTTGGATTAATATCTATGGATACATTAACCTCTTTATTAAACACTACGTCTCGTTTTGTTATACATATATATTTTATTATACCTTTTAATAGATTTATTTCAATATCCTCATCCTTAAATAATATCTGCCATCTATAATTTTGGTTTATTTTTGATATTGAACATGGGTTTGGACCTAATATGAAATCAAAATTATTTATACCCCTAGATTTGAGAAGATAAATAATTGAATCATACATATTCTTAGCATTTTGCTTTACTATATGTTCATTTTCACCGCTTATTACAACACTTACCATATTGTTAAAAGGAGCATATCCAAATGCTTTTCTGATTTTTATTTCATCTTCATAAAATCCTTCATAATCATAGTTTATGGCTCTTCTTATAGCATAGTGATCTGTATCATAAGTTTGAAGAATAACCTTACCTTCCTTATCAGATCTTCCTGCCCGTCCTGAAACTTGAGTTACTAGCTGAAATGTAGTTTCAAAACTTTTAAAATCCGGAAAATTCAATATCATATCTGCTGATAATATTCCTACTAAGGTTACATTGTCAAAGTCTAATCCCTTACTCAACATCTGTGTTCCTATTAATATGTCTGCTTCTTTATTTTTAAATTTATTAAGAATTTCTTCTAATGAACCTTTTTTAGAGGTAGTATCTTTATCCATTCTAAGAATTTTTGCATCTTTGAATATATTTTTTAACTCTTCCTCTATCTTTTGAGTTCCTATTCCAAAAGGTTTTACATAGTTGCTTCCACATTCCGGGCACTCATGAGGTATTTCTTTTTCATAACCACAATAATGGCACCTTCCTATGTTATTTATTTTGTGATATGTTAATGATATATCACAATTTTCACATTGAAATACATAACTACAGTTTCTACATGATACAAAACTTGCATAACCTCTTCTATTTAAAAATAATATTACCTGATTATTATTTTTAATAGCAGTTTCTATTTCTTGTTGTAGTCTTATGCTAAATATACTCTTATTTCCATTATTTAGTTCTAATTTCATATCTACAACTTCAATTTTTGGAAGCGGTCTTTTATTAGCTCTAGATTTTATTTCTATTAATTCATACTCTTTATTGCAAGCTTTATAGTATTCTTCAACAGATGGAGTTGCAGAACCTAATATCAACGATATATTTTCCTTGTGCGACATATACCTAGCAACTTCTATAGTGCTAAATTTAGGGTTTTTCTCTGACTTATATGAAGACTCATGAAATTCATCTATTATTATTACACCTAAGTTTTTAAATGGAGCAAATAATGCAGATCTTGCACCTATTAATATTCTTATTTTGCCTGCTTTTATAGCTTTATACACATCATGTTTTTGACCTTCTGATAATTGACTATGAAATACTCCTACTATATCTCCAAACCTATTTTTTAATCTATCTATAGTTTGTGGAGTTAGAGATATCTCTGGTACTAAAAATATACTATCTAAACCCTGATTTAGTGCATAATCTATAACTTCCATATATACTTCTGTCTTACCACTACCTGTTACACCATGAATCATGTAAGGTTTTTTATTTTCTTCAAACATCTCTGATGTTATTTTATTAACAGCATATAATTGCTCTTTATTTAATTTTATATCTTTATAGTCCGTGCTATATATATCTTTAGGCCTTCTATAATAATCTCTTATTTCTAAATTAATTAAATTCTTATCATATAATGATGTTATGCTTTTTTTAGATGCATTTAACAATTCCATTATATCATTTATTTCACTATTATCATTGTACTTTAAAAAGTTTATAACTTCTTTTTGCTTACTTCCTAGGGCTATCTTATTGTTTTTTATATATTCATCTATATAATCACTATCAATAGCTAATGATACATAGCATATTTTCTTTTCATTTTTATGATCTTTATATTCCCATAAAATATCTATTATATTTTTTTTATTAAGTCTGTAAAGTATATTATTTATATTATTTATAGACTTTAATTTATCTATTTTTATCTTTCCTTTGTTATCTAGTATAGAATTTACTACTATCTGCTCATCTTCATTTAATGAACTAATTACACCTTTTATTTCTAATTGGTCTAAATTTCTTATATCGCTATTTAAAACTGCAACTTTATAATTATTTAACTTATATCCTTTTGGATATATTAAGTTTATACAATCTATATATGTGCACAGATATCTATTTTTCATCCATTTTACCAATTCTAAATCTTCTTTTGAAAATATAGGCTCTTTATCTAATACATCTATAATTTCTTTTAACCTTATGTTATCTTCTACTTTATTATTTATCTCAAAGACAAAGGCTTCTGTAGGTTTATTTCCTCTACCAAAAGGAACTAAAACTCTATGACCTACTTTTAAATCATCTATTAAAAGATTTGAAAATTTGTATGTAAATAAATTGTCTGTATGTATAGTATTGCTTCTTACTACTAATTTCGCATACTTTTCCATTATAAAACATCTATCTCCTACTCGTATTAACTAGATTATGTCCTTTTTAATAGCTATTTACTCAATTATACCTCTTGCTAAAAATAAAAGCATCTAAATTAATAGATGCTTATCTTTGTAGTAACTTATTGACATTATCTAATATAACATCTGCCACTTCTTCTTTTTTCATTTTTGGATATTCTGTAATATTTCCATCTTTATCTATAATCTTAACTATATTAGTATCTACACCAAATCCAGCGCCTTTTTTAGTTAAATCATTAGCTACAATAAAATCTAGATTCTTTTTCTTTATTTTACCTTTAGCATTTTCTATAAGGTCATTAGTTTCTGCTGCAAATCCAACTAGTATTTTATCTTTTTTTATCTTGCCTATTTCATAAGCTATATCTTTATTTCTTTCTAATTCTATAGATAAATCATCATCAGATTTTTTTATTTTCTTATTAGAATAGTTTTTAGGCTTATAATCTGCTACTGCTGCACTTTTTATTACAACTTGATTATCATCTAAGTTTTCTAAAACTGCATTATACATATCCTCAGCACTTTCTATTTTTATAAGCTTTTTTATATTTTTAGGAACTTCTAGATTAGTTTGTCCTGATATTAAAGTTACATTAGCACCTCTATTTGCTGCTTGAGTTGCAATTGCATATCCCATCTTACCTGTAGATCTATTGCTTATAAATCTCATTGGATCTATGCTTTCTACTGTAGGTCCAGCAGTAACTATTATATTTTTACCAATTAAATCTTGCTTTTGTGTAAGTAAATTAACTACTTCATTTACTATTACCTCTGGTGATGCTAACTTACCTTTTCCAGTATCTCCACAAGCAAGTCTTCCACTTTCTGGATCTACAAAATTACAACCTAGTTCCTTTAATATTTTTATATTTCTTTGAAGTACAGGATTTTCATACATATTAGTATTCATAGCAGGTGCTATTAATACTTTTGCCTTAGTAGCCATAACTGTTGTTGTAAGCATGTCATCAGCTATGCCATTAGCCATTTTACCTATGAAGTTAGCAGTTGCAGGTGCTATTAAAAATACATCTGCTTTTTTAGCTAGTGATACATGCTCTACATCCCAAGTTTTTGGTTCTTCAAACATATCACAAACTACATAGTTTTGGCTTAATGATTGAAATGATAATGGAGTTACAAATTCAGTAGCAGCTTTAGTCATTATAACATGAACATTTACACCTAATTTTCTAAGTCTACTTACTACATCTAATGATTTGTATACAGCTATTCCTCCACTTACTCCTAGTACAACAGTTTTACCTTTTAACATAAGAATTACTCCTCTTCTGTAATTTTTTGTTCTAAGTGCTTTTCAGCTTCATTTAAATCTATTTCTTCTTGAGTTAATAATCTATAGCTTATTTTACCATCAGCAACTTCTTGAGTCGCTATAGTTACAGGTTTGTTATCTCTAGTTTTTGTAGTTGTTATAGGCTCAGCACCGTCTATTATTTCTCTAGCTCTTTTTGCTACTGTTCCAACTAAATAATATCTGTTGTCTATTTTGTTTAATACTTCATTTATTGATGGTTTTAACATTTTATAATTCCTCCTTGAATTTTGCTATTATATTATTTTTATATCTATTAACTTTATTTTTTTCCGCTAATATTATACTTTCTAATTCTTTTACTGATGTATTTACATCTTTATTCACTACAAAATAGTCGTAATCAGATATTTTGTTTATTTCTTCAAATGCACAACTAAATCTTTTGTGTATTTCTTCTTCTGTTTCTGTTCCTCTTCCAACTATTCTATTTTTTAATTCTTCAAGAGATGGCGGTAATACAAATATAAATACACCCTCTGGATATACATCTTTTATTTGCTTAGCTCCTTGCATTTCTATCTCTAATATGACATCTTGTCCATTTTCTAAAGATTCTATTATAGCAGCCTTTGGTGTACCATAAAAATTGTCATAAATTTGAGCATACTCTAAAAATTCACCATTATTTATCATCGTTTGGAATTTTTCTTTTTCTAAAAAGAAGTAATTAACTCCATCAACTTCGCCATTTCTTGGCTTTCTAGTTGTTGCTGATACCGATAATTTTATATCGTGATTTTTGTTTAGTAGCTCTTTGCATATTGTACCTTTACCAGCTCCTGATGGACCAGATACAACTAATAATAGCCCTTTTTTCTTAAGCATTACTATCTTCCTTTCTGATATACAAGTTTCATTATTATATATTTTATTATTATTTATTCTATATTTTGTATTTGCTCTCTTATTTTCTCTAATTCAGATTTAACTTCTACTACTAAATTAGTTATATTTAAGTCTGATGATTTTGATCCTATTGTATTTGTTTCTCTGTTCATTTCTTGTATTAGGAAGTCTATCTTTCTTCCTATTGATTCGTCTTTTACTATAGTCTTTTTTAATTGCTCTATATGACTTTTAAATCTTACTATTTCCTCTGTTATACTGCTTTTATCTGCATATATTGCAACTTCTTGTGCCAATCTATTTTCATCTATTATGCTAGGATTTTCTAGTATCTCAGATATTCTAGTATTTAATTTTTCTTTATAATCAATAACAACATTATATGAATACTTTTCAATTTCTTCAATATAATTTTTAAGAAGGTCACATCTCATTATAACATCTTCTGCTAATTTTTTACCTTCTTCTATTCTCATTTCTTTTAAATTACTTAAAGCTTCTTCTAAAGATTTTTTAAGCATTTCCCATAAAAATTCTTCATCTTCTTCTTTTTCTTCAGCTTTTATTATGTCAGGAAACTTAGCTATATTCATAACGCTTATATCATCTATTAAATCAAACTTATTTTTTATTTGATTTAATATTCCTACATATTGACTAGCTAATACTTCATCGAATTTTAAGTTTACATCTTCACTACCTAATACGTCAAGCTTTATGTATAAATCAACTCTACCTCTTTTTACATAATTTTTTATTAAGTTTCTTGCCTTTTCTTCTAAAAATGATATCTTTCTTGGTAATCTTATATTTATATCTGCATATTTATGATTTATAGTCTTACACTCTATTAAAAAATAATAGTTATCATCTTTATATTCTCCTCTACCAAAGCCAGTCATACTTATTGCCATATTATACCTCCAAAATACCTTCACATATTTTAACTGCAGGCCCTGTCATATATATACAGTCCTCATTTATATCTATTTTTACACATCCACCTTGTGATGTTACATATACATTTTTATCTAATTTTCTTAAAAAATTTCCTATAACTGCTGATGCTGTCATTCCTGTACCACATCCTAAAGTATAACCACATCCTCTTTCCCAAGTAGCTACTTTTATATTATTATTATCTTCAATTTTTACAAAGTTTACATTAGTGCCTTTTAAAAACATTTTATTTTTTTCTATTTCACTTCCATATTTATGTACATCATTTAAGTTTATATCATCTACAAAAACAACAGTATGAGGAACTCCCATTAACATAGAGCTTACTATAAATTCTTTATCTTTTACTTTTATCTTTTGCTCTAAGAAAGTTTCCATAGTATGAATCATAGATATGTTTTTACACAAGAAGCTTCCACTTCCCATATTAACTTTTACTAAACTTGTTATATTATCCTCTTTGTTTATATTTACTTCTTTTATTCCATCAAGAGTTTCTATTTTAAAATTTTCTTTTAATACTATCTCATTGTCATAAACATATTTAGCAAAACATCTAAGTCCATTTCCACACATAGATGCTATCGACCCATCAGAATTATAATATAACATTTTAACATCTGCTATGTTAGATTTCTTAACAATTAAAAGCCCATCAGCACCTACTGAAAATTTTCTATTACATACTTTTTTTGCTATTTTTTCGTATTCATCATATTGATTAAACCTTTGGTCTATAACTATAAAATCATTCCCTATCCCATGTAATTTCCAAAATTCCATACTATCCCCCTCTAATTTAATCCCTAACTTAATATTATACAATATATTAATAAGAAAGGGAAATTATATAGATATAAAATTTGTTTTTATCCCCTTATAATTAATTATATACTTTCTTTAATTAATTTTGATAAATATTCACAATATACTTATATTATGTAATAATTATTATATATTGTTCATCTAAGAAAGGAGCGATTATTATGGCTTTAGATGGTTTAGTTATACATTCTATAGTAAACGAGCTACAATCAAAGATTTTAGGAGGTAAGATAGATAAAGTATACCAACCTGAAAACGATGAAGTTGTTTTACATATAAGAAACAATAAAGAGAACTTTAAATTAGTATTAAGTGCTAGTGCCTCAAATCCAAGGGTATATTTAGCTAAGGATTATAAAAAAGAAAATCCTATAAATGCCCCTATGTTTTGTATGCTTTTTAGAAAACATATACAAGGAGGTAATATAGTAAATATATCTCAGGTAGGTTTTGAAAGAATAGTAAAAATAAGTGTAGAGTCTCTTGATGAGTTGAAGGAAAAAACTACAAAGGATATATATATAGAAATAATGGGTAGACACAGTAATATAATACTTACTCATTCAAATGATAATAAAATAATAGACTCAGCAAAGAGAATACCTCCTAGCATAAGTAGGGTTAGACAGATACTCCCAGGTATGACTTACAATCTACCTCCTGCTCAAGATAAATTAAATCCTTTAGATGATATATCTGAAGATGAATTTATAAAAGAATTAGAATCTTTTGATGGTAACTTATACAAGTCTATTTACTCTAGGTTTTTAGGCATAAGCCCTGTTATTTCCAAGGAAATTTGTCATAGAGCAAACATAAATGAAAATTTAAGTACATCTGAGTATTCTTTTGATGATTTAAGATCTTTATATAAAGAGTTTAAAGGTTTATTTAAAGATATGAAAAATAATATCTATTCTCCATGTGTTGTAGTAGATGAAAGTGTTGATAAAATCATAGATTTTAGTTGCGTAGATTTAACAATGTTTAAAGATTTATCTTTTGTTAAAAATGATAGTATGTCTTATATAATTGAATATTACTATAAAACTAAGGATATAAAAGACAGAGTTCATCAAAGATCTTCTGATTTAAGAAAAAGTATTTCTATAAAGTTAGATAGACTTTACAATAAACTAAAAAAACAAAATGAAGAACTTATAGCATCTGAGAATGCTGATATATACAAGATTTATGGAGAACTTATAACTTCATATATCTACATGATAGAAAAAGGTATGGAAAGTGTTGAGGTTCAAAACTTCTACGACCCAGAATATAAAACTATAAAAATAAAACTTAATAAAAATCTAACTCCTTCTGAGAATGCTCAGAAGTACTTTAAAAAATATACTAAGATGAAAACTGCTAAAATAGAAATAACTCATCAAATAGATATAACCAAAGATGAAATAGAATATTTAGAGAATATAATGCTTAGTATAGAAAATTGTGAAAACCTAGCAGAGCTACTTGATATAAGAGAAGAGCTAGGTAGAGTTGGTTATTTAAAATCATCTAGTAAAAATAAAAAAGAAACTAAGCTTACAACTAAACCTCATGAATTTTTAAGTAGTGATGGATTTAAAATATTGGTAGGTAAAAATAATAAACAAAATGATCATCTTACTTTAAAGATTGCAAGTAATGATGATATATGGATGCATACTAAAAATATACCAGGTTCTCATGTTATTATAAAATCTGATTCTAAAGATATACCTGAAACAACTTTATATGAAGGTGCTATGCTTGCTGCATACTTTAGTAAATCAAAAATGTCTGCACAAGTTCCTGTTGATTATACAAAAAAGAAAAATGTCAAAAAGCCTAATGGAGCAAAACCTGGTATGGTAATATATGAAACTAACAACACAATGTATGTAACTCCTACAGATGAACTTGTTGCAAAGCTTAGAATAAAAGAAAATTAAAACAAACTTTAAACATTTAAATCTAAACTTTTTATTAATAATATTAAAAGCCTTATGGATTTCCATAAGGCTTTTTTATCTATTTCATCATATCATTATATTCTTTTTCTGTTCTTGGAACGTTTATTTCTCCATCTATAACTTTTTTAGCTTGTTTATTTACATAATCTATTATTTCTTGAGGTACAAGCTTGTTAGTATTTTCTGGTATACCTACTGCACCTTCTTTTAATCCATAAACTTGAGCTTCTCCACCTTTGTAGTTCCCTTCAACTAATGATTTAGCTAAATCATAAGATGCTACGTTTAATTTCTTTAATGCAGATGTTATTACATTATCTGGAGCTAAATAACTTTGATCTCTATCAACACCTATAGCATATTTATTATTTTCTCTAGCTGCTTCTATAGCACCTGTTCCTGTATCCCCTGCTGCTGATAATATTGTATCTACATTTGAAGCATACATTTGCTTAGCTATTGATTTACCTTTTGCTTGATCACTAAATGAGTTTGCATATTGCTGTGCTACTTTTACATCTTTGTTAGTAGTCTCTACTCCATACTTGTATCCATATTGATATTTACTTATAGCTGGAGTTGGCATTCCTCCTATAAATCCTACATTATTAGTCTTAGTCATCTTAGCAGCTATTATTCCTGTTAAGTATGCTGCTTCTTCTTCTTTAAATATTACAGGCACAACATTTTCTGGAATTTTGTCATATGTTTCATCCATTAATGCAAATTTTTGGTCTGGATAACTTTCTGCTGATTCTTTTATAGCATCTTTTAATTGGTATCCAACACCTATTATTAAATCAGTTTCTTGGTCTACTAATGTCTCTATATTTTGTATATAATCAGATTCTTGTGGTGATTCTAAGTATTTTATATCTATATTAAAATCTTCTTTAGCTTTTTGTAATCCTTCCCACGTAGCTTGGTTAAATGATTGATCAGTTATACTTCCTTCCCCTAACACTATCCCTACTGAAAGATTTGAATTTGCCTTTTCATTTTTTGATGAACATCCAGTTAGCAATGTTGCTGACAATACTACTGATGCTGCTATTGATATTAGCTTTTTAAACTTCATAAACTCCTCCTAAATGCTATTGAACTTTAATCTTAAATTTTTATTTTTCGTTCGACAATAGGTTTTTATTTTACAATACATATTATAATTTGTCTATACTTTTGCTTTTATTTTCTATTTTTTATAATTTTTTTCGTATATATACGATCATTATTTGTATATCATTCATTTTTTAGTATTTATTATTAAGTATAAAAAATTTTAAATTTATTATAAAAAATAAAAGCTATAAAGTTTGAGATTATTCAAACTTTATAGCTTTTTATTTATATATTATACTATTGTAGCTTGTGGAGATACATTTTTAGTATCTTCTTTTGCTTTAAATTCACTATTATTTAATATCCTATTTAATATAACTCCAACTATAGCCGATAAACTAAGCCCTGTTATAGATACAGCTTCAGTAATAGGTATACCTATTACTATACCCTTATTTCCTAAATAAGTTGTTCCAAGTCCTATTATCATTATCGTAGCTATTATTATTATATTATTTTTATTTTGAGTACATTCTCCATCTTTTATAGTTTTAAACCCTACAAAAGTTATCATAGAGAATAATAATATACTTATTCCACCCATTACTGCTTGAGGTATACTTTGTAAGAATCCCCCAAACTTACCTATGCAAGAAAGTATTATAGCAAATACTGCTGTTCTTCTTAATAAAGAAGGATCATAGTTTTTAGTTATAGCTAAAACTGCTGTATTTTCTCCATACGTAGTATTTGCAGGACCTCCTAAGAATCCAGCTACCATAGTTGCTAATCCATCTCCTAGCAAGGTTTTATTTAATCCCGGATTTTCTATGAAATTTTTACCAACCACTGCTCCATTTGTAGTCATATCTCCTATATGTTCCATAAATACTGCTAGAACTACTGGAGCTATTATTACTATAGCTTCTAAGCTAAACTTTGGTAATGTAAACTTTGGTATCTCAACTAAACTTGCTTGTGTTATTGTAGATACATCTACTAATCCCATCGCTAAACATATCACATATCCTGAAATAACTGCTATTAATATTCCTAATTGCTTTATAAATCCTTTTGCAAACTTATTTATACAAAATGCTATTCCTAAAGTTATTATTGCTATTAAAAAGTTTGATGAGGCCATATTAAATGCTGTTGGTAATAAGTTAAGACCTATTACACCTATCATAGCTCCTGTTACTTGTGGTGGAAAATATTTTTTTATCTTATCTATTCCTACCGCTTTAACTGCAAAAGACATTATTACATATATAAGTCCCGCTACCATTATACCACCTTGAGCATAAGCTAAGTCTCCGCCATAAGCTTCTTTAGCTGCTAATATTACTGGTATAAACGCAAAGCTTGAACCTAAAAATACTGGTACTTTTCCACCTGTACAAGCATGAAATATTAAAGTTCCTACACCTGCACAAAATATTGCTACTGCAGGATTAAATCCTGTCAATATAGGAACTAACACTGTTGCTCCAAACATTGCTAATAGATGTTGTAATGACATTACTGTTTTTTTCATAAAAAAACCTCCCATAAATTTTTTAGGGAGAAATACTTCTCCCTTTTTCAGTCTCTCTGTACTGATTTAAAAGGCACTATTGTATATTGATTATAGTGTATTTAATTATTCGTTTATTGTTACACAATCTTCTTTGTCTGTTTCTGCTAACTTAACGCATATTATTTCTTTATTTGATGTTGGCACATTTTTACCTACATAATCTGCTCTTACAGGTAACTCTCTATGTCCTCTATCAACTAATACTGCTAGTTGTATAGATTTTGGTCTTCCAATATCCATTAGTGCATCTAGCGCACCTCTTACAGTTCTTCCAGTGTATAATACATCGTCAACTAGTATAACTTTCTTATCATTTATATCAAAATCTATGTTAGAACCATTGATCACAGGATCTACATCTACTTCTTTTAAATCATCTCTATATAAAGTTATATCGATTTCTCCTGTGTTAACTTTTTTTCCTTCTATCTGTTCAATTTTTTTAGATATTCTATGAGCTATAGGTACTCCTCTAGTTTTTATACCTACTAAAACTACATCTTCAATACCTTTGTTTCTTTCTATTATTTCATGGCTTATTCTTGTTATAGCTCTACCAATTGCTTTTTCATCCATTAATTGGGCCTTTTCTATCATGGTGACCTCCTATTATATAAGATTTTTTGTTTAAAAAAGCTTCTTATCACAAGACAAGAAGCTTATATATTCTAATTAAATATAAGTATGATTAATAAATTAAACCAACTAATATAATTTGATATATTATATGTTTATATAGCTTTTGCCTTATGATATCTCTGTATCACTTAAAGGTATTTCTTTTATTTTTTATTATTATATATCTATATCATATATTTTTCAAGACCTATTTAAGTTTATTAATTATATTCTTAAAATATTTAGGTAATTCTGAATCAAATTCTATATACTCTTTAGTAGTTGGGTGTATAAATCCAATCTTTTTTGCATGTAATGTTTGACCTTCTACTTTGAATTTATTATTTTTAGGACCATACACAGTGTCTCCTAAAAGTGGATGATTTATAGATAAAGCATGAACTCTTATTTGATGAGTTCTTCCTGTTTCAAGTCTCGCTCTCATATGTGTAAAGTTTTCATATCTAGCAACAACTTCAAAATGAGTAACAGCTCTTTTTCCATCTTTAACCACTGCCATTTTAAGTCTATCTTTAGGATTTCTTCCTATTGGTTTATCTACAGTTATTTTATCTTCTTTTACTACTCCATGACATATAAATTCATATTCTCTAGTTATAGAATGGTCTTTTAATTGTTCTGCTAAAAAATTATGAGCATTGTTATTTTTAGCTATCATTAACAGCCCTGATGTATCTTTATCTATTCTATGAACTATACCAGGTCTTATTACTCCATTTATAGATGATAAATTGTCTTTACAATGATATAGTATTGCATTAACTAAGGTTCCTTCATAATTTCCTGGAGCTGGGTGAACTACCATATTTTGAGGTTTGTTAACTATCATTACATCGCTATCTTCATAAACTATATCAATAGGTATATCTTGTGGTAATACCTCTAATAACTTTGGAGCTGGTATTTGTATGATTATTTTATCATCTTCTTTGACTAAGTATTTAGCTTTTTCAACCTTACCATTTACACTCACTTTTTTATCTTTTATTATCTTTTGTATGTAACTTCTTGACATATCTCCTAATTGAGAAGATAGGTATACATCTAATCTATCTCCCTCTTCTTCATCAAGAACTAAAAATTCTTTTATTTCGTCCATTACTTCACCTGCTTTTCTTCCTCAAAAAATAAAATATATATGCATAGCATTATAGTTCCTACTACTACAAACACATCTGCAATATTAAATACGTATTCCCATATAAATCTAAAATCAAAATAGTCTACTACAAATCCAAGTCTTATTCTATCTATTAAATTGCCTATAGCTCCAGATATTATAAGTATTATACTTGATTTTCCTAATAAATTTAAATTCTTATTAGTATTTAAATAGTATAATCCAAATATAGATGCTGCTAATGCAACTATTATAAATATGATTTGATTATTTTGCAACATTCCAAATGCTGCCCCTCTATTTTCTACATAAGTTAGATGAAACACATTTTCTATTATGGGTATACTACCTATTCCTTTTAGGTGTCCTAATACCCATAATTTAGAAAGTTGATCTATTCCTATCAATACAGCTATCATTAATATATACGTCAATATTTTTTCCTCCCAAAATTATATATATATTATATTATACAAAAAAAGGCTCCCTTATTGGAAGCCTATTGTTGTTTTTGCGTTGCACGATCTTTATCTAGACTATCTTTGAGCTCATGTATAGTAACAAACTCAAATCCTTTTTCTTTTAGTTTAGGAATAAACATATCTAATGCCAGTATAGTTTGTGAAGTTTTATTTCTCACTTTATTATAATCATGTAAAAGTATTATATTCCCATTTTCCACCTTTGATGTAATTGTGTTAACTATATAATCTACTCCTGGGTTAGACCAATCTCTAGGATCTATATTTGACCATAGTATTATATCCATATCATTGTTTTTTATTATATCACACATATTTTTAGATACGGCCCTGTATGGAGGTCTAAATGATGTTGGATACTCACCTATAGCTTCTTTTATTATATTTTGAGTATCTATAATCTCTTTATTTATTTCATCATAAGATTTTTTAGATACGTTTATATGAGTAAATGTATGGTTAGCAATTTCATGCCCTTCTTTAAATGCTCTTTTCACTATATCACCATTATACCCTACCTTTTCTCCTATTACGAAGAAAGTTCCTTTTACATTGTGTTTTTTAAGTATATCTAGTATTTGAGGAGTGAAATCTTCATCTGGCCCATCATCAAAGGTTAAAGCCACTACTTTTTTATCATCTCTTCCTTTTTTTATTATTATATCTTCATATTCTTTAAAATTATCACTAACTAAATTATTAGCTTCTATTGTATTTATATTTTCTAGCTTAAACATACCAAATATAAAAATTGCAGATATACAAATAACATATAGTATTTTTTTCATCATATATTAGTCTTTATCAGACTCTTCCTTTGGCATTTTGTTCATTTCATATAATTTTAATAATACTTCATCATAAAATGTAGGACCTTCATTTATTAAATTTTGACCTTCTTCTCTACTAGTTAGATGCATATCTGGTTGATGTTTTGCACAGTTGCTACATAAATTTGTTTCTGGTAGTATATCTAATCTATCAGCCTCAATATTATTTTTGCATATATCACATATTCCATAAGTTCCATTCTCTATTTTATTTAAAGCATTTTCTACATTAAATAATCTACCTTTTTCATGAATCGTTAAACTATTTTGCATATCTTGCATATATACTTCTGTCCCTATATCCGCTAAATGATTATCATAACTAGATAATTCTCCTGATGTATACTTTTCACTAGTGTGTTCACTTGTATCTCCAAATACTGTATTATCTTGCATTTCATTTATTAGGCTCGATAACTTCTCCTTTTCTTTTAGTAGTTCTTCTTTGTACTTTTGGGTATTCATATACTACCTCCTTCTATATTCATCTACTATATCCATTAATCTTGCTATATACTCCCCTATTACAGGTAAATCCACTGATTTACTTAATAGGTAAAAAACAAATGCAGCAAGTATTGATAGACCTATTGCTTGACCAAATCCTTTTCCTAAACCTGCTATAAAATTTATTGTGAACAATCTTCTTTTACTATCTGTTAGCATCATATATTCTCTTATTCTACTTCTTTCTATTATAAGAGTTAATCTTTCTAGGTATCTCCTTATAGTCCCTAGATTTTCTGTAGTTTTTTCACATATATTAAGTTCATTCATAGCTTTATCAAGGTCTTTCATATTTATAGGATTTTGTTTATCAAGGTCATTATCTTCTTTGTACTTAATGTGCATCACATCCTTTATGAATGACTTTTATATAAACTTATTATGTGATTTTTTTGATTAAAAATACGAAAAGGATTATGCATAAATTTATATATTTAAATTCACACATAATCCTTTAATTTAAATTATTATCTAGGTAAGAATTTTCTTTCTATTAATCCTACTTTTTTGTATACCTTTCTTAATGTTTTTCTAGCATGTCTTTCAGCTTTATCAGCACCCATTGCATAAACATTTTCTAAATAATCTTTGTTCTTTAATAAATCAAGATATCTTTCTCTTATAGGTCTTAAAGATTCAACTATAACTTCAGCTACATCACCTTTAAAATCACCATAACCTTTACCTTCATACATACTTACTAGTTCTTCTATTGATTTATTGTCTAATTTTGAATATATTTCAAGTAAATTTTTTATTCCTGGTTGTTCATCAGTATATTTTATAATCCCTACTGAATCTGTAACACTTCTTTTTATCTTTCTTCTTATTGTATCTGCATCATCAGCTAATAGTATAAATGCATTTTCATTTTCATCAGACTTACTCATTTTTTTAGTTGGTTCTTGTAAGCTCATTACTCTACCAACTTCTTTTGGTATATATGGATCAGGTACTTTAAATGTTGGTGAATATCTATTGTTAAATCTAGTTGCTAAATCTCTAGCTAGTTCTAAGTGTTGCTTTTGATCTTCTCCAACTGGAACTAAATCTGTTTGATATAAAAGTATATCTGCTGCCATTAATACTGGATAAGTAAATAATCCTGCATTTAAGTTAGCTTCACTTTTTTGTGACTTATCTTTAAATTGAGTCATTCTACTTAACTCTCCCATATAAGTCATCGTATTTAATATCCACATAAGTTCAGTATGTGCACTTACATGAGATTGTATGAATATCGTATTTTTCTCTGGATCTAATCCACAAGCTAAGTACTGTGCAAGTAATTCCATAGTATTAGCTCTTAAATTTTTAGCCTCTTGTGGAACTGTTATAGCATGTAAATCAACTACACTATAAAAACAATCATACTCATCTTGAAGTTTTGTCCAGTTTTGTATAGCTCCTAGATAATTTCCTAAAGTCATTTTCCCAGATGGCTGAGCACCACTAAATATTATTTTCTTTTCGCTCATTAATAACACCCCTCATTATATTGATCTTAACATATTAAGTACTATATCTTTAGAGTTATGAGCTGCATCCTTAACAAATTCGTCATATACAACATCTGCACTTCCGTCAGCTCTATCAGACATTGCTCTTATTATTACAAATGGAACTTTATTTAGCTCACAAACATGAGCTATAGCTGCCCCTTCCATTTCTCCACAGAATGCTTCAAACTCTTTTACTAATTCTTCTTTTAATTCTCTAGAGCTTATGAATCTATCTCCTGTTACTACTCTTCCTTTAACTACTTTATGAGTTTTAGTTTCTTCTTTTGATGATTCAAACGCCGCATTTACAAGTCTCTCATCTGCAACAAATGTTGAATTTTCCATTCTTGGTATTACACCTTTTTTGTCTCCAAATACTGTTGTATCAAAATCATATTGTATAGCATCAGTTGATATAACTATATCATATACATCTAAATCTGCATTTAATGCTCCTGCAACACCTGTATTTACTATTGCATCTACACCAAATTCACTTATTAATATTTGTGCACATAAAGCAGCATTTACTTTACCTATTCCACATCTTACTACTACTACATCTTTATTTTCTAAGTTTCCTTTGTAGAATACTAAGCTGGCTTTTTCAACTTTTTCTTTTACATCCATTAATTCTACTAATATATCTACTTCTTCATCCATTGCACCTATTATACCTATTCTGTTCATTACATTTCCTCCTAAGTTGTTTTTCTATAAATTTGCAATAAAAAATCCGTCCTAAATAAATAGGACGGATATATTTTCCGCGGTACCACCTAAATTATATACACCTAGTGCATATCACTTATACCTGCTATAACGTGCAGTCACGATATCGGCTAGTTTACTACTGTATTTCACCTTACTCCTCAAAGGTCCATTCATCAAATACTTTATGCTAAGCTCTCAGCATCCTTAACTCTCTGTTATAAAGATATTTTGATTACTAATCCTTATCAATGGATTTAAATATTTATATATAAACTATGATATTCATTAAAACTTATTTTGTCAACTGTATAATATATTAATATTATTATCTAGTATATATATTTATTCTATTCAATTTATTATAATAAGTTTGAATTATCTCTATACTGTCAAGTCATTTTCATCTTTAATTTTTATAGTTTTTTAATACATCTGCCATAACAAAGCACCTAAGCAATTCTATTACACAAATTATAATCTGAGGAATTAATTCACCCTTACCAGCAAAGTACATCACCTGAATACTGTGATTATTTTAACCTGATAAATATACGCTCACCTTGTCATAAAAAAATCTACCTAAATAAGGTAGATTTCTCTATAAATATAAATCATACTTAACTATGTTTATAACATTATAAGCTCCACTCACCATCTTTTATAAAAATTTTAACTGTATTAAAATTTTTGTCCATTACAATCAAACTTCCATCTTTTATATCTTCAGTTATGAGTATAAGCCCCTCTTGTCTGCAATAATTTCTGGCAAGTTCTAATGCATCAGATTCCATATCTAATTCTAATAATCTTCCCATGTTCATTACTCCTATTTATATAATTTATAATTATACCCATTTTTACCTTTTTCTAAACTCCCTAATATAGTTTTAATTAATAAGTTATGAGCAGATTTTAAATTAATATAATACATTCTTAAACAAAAAGTTAGCTTTACCTAAGCGACTTGTCGGCAAAACACTTCATGTATCTTTCCTTGAATGTAAAAAAAAGAAGGTTTTTACCTTCTTCTTAAACTAACTCCATTTTATTTGTTAAATGATTATGGTAATGAGAATGCTTACCTGTAAATCCATCTTCGTGAACATGGTCATGGCCTACTCCGTTTACATGTTCATGACTATGCATAAATGATACTTGTAGTTTATTATTTATAGGATTTATACCTACATATGCATTGACACCAAATACTTCTTTTAACATTTGTGATGTTATAACTTCTTCCACTTTCCCATATTTTGTTATCTGTCCATCTTTCATGACGATTAAATAATCACAATACATAGATGCCATATTCATATCATGTATTGCAGATAATGTAGTTATATTAAGGCTTTTCACCAAGTCCATAAGCTGTATTTGATACCCTATGTCCAAGTGGTTTGTAGGCTCATCTAATATTAAAAAATCAGTATTTTGAACTAATGCTCTCGCAATTAAAGTCCTTTGTTTTTCTCCACCTGATAAATTAGAAAAACTTCGTTCACTATAGTTATCTAATCCAACTTTTTTTAACATATCTTCAACCATTTTTAAATCTTCTTTCGAATAATCTTCAAATATAGATTTGTATGGATAGCGACCCATTTTCACTATTTGCTCAACTGTAAAATCAAACTGTGAACTACTTTCTTGAGCAAGAACTGCAATCTCTTTTGCACACTCTTTATCTTTCATAGTAGATAAATCTTTGTTATCTAATAGTATCTCTCCACTAGATGGCTTATAAAGCCTATATATATTTTTAAGTAATGTAGATTTTCCAGAACCATTTGGGCCTATTACCCCTACAAAGGAACCTTTAGGAACATTAAAAGATACATCTTTTAATATTTCTTTTTTATCTATACTAAACCTTAAATTTTTAACCTGTATCTTCATGATTATTCTTTTCCTCCAAATGAATAGTTTTTCTTAGATATTAAATACAAGAAGAACGGTCCTCCGACTAACGAAGTTATTATACCTATTGGTATTTCTATTGGTGGGAAAAGCCCCCTCGCGGCAATATCTGATGCTATTAAAAATATTGAACCTACTAATGCAGAAAGTACTATTAACTTTTTATGATCACTGCCAGCTATTGTTCTACATACATGAGGAACAACAAGTCCTATAAACCCAATAGCTCCTGTTATCGCAACTAAGGTAGATGTTAAAAACGTTGCTAATATAAGTATTATTGATTTTACAAGTTTTACATTTATACCAAGTATTATAGCGCTATCATCTCCAAGTAATAATATATCCAAAGACTTAGACATTAAAAAAGCTACTATCATTACTATTACTAGTGCTACAAATGGAATTAATAAAACATCCCATTTAGCTCCTCCTAAACTTCCAACAGTCCAGAAAAGTGCATTTTTAGCTTGGTTTGAGTTATCTGCTGAATATATAAGTAAATTAGTAAGCGCTGAAAATATTGTAGATATTGCCATACCAGTAAGTACTAATCTTGTTGTTGATGTTGTTTTTCCCATCTGCGTGCCTATTGCAAACACTAACACTCCTGAAATAATAGAACCTACAAATGCACCAGATGTTATACTATTTATTCCAATAGATGACACCCCTCCTAAAACAATAACAGCAACAGCTCCACATGATGCACCAGATGATATTCCTAATATATACGGTTCTGCTATAGGGTTTTTAGTTACACATTGCATTAATACTCCACATATTGCAAGACCAGCTCCACATATTGCTCCTAATAAAACTCGTGGAAATCTAATTTCCCATATTATATTATGGGTCATGACTTCTCCAACTCCACTAAATAACATTCCATTTGATAATTTGTTTAATAAAATTTTATATACCTCTCCAGGTTCTATATATGTACTTCCTATAGCTATTGCTCCGACTATTGTACCTGCTAATAATATTATTAAAGCTATAGTCCAAAATAAGAAACCTCTCTTTTTTGAAAGGTTTCTTGAGTTTTCTATACTAACTTGCATTATTTGTTTCCTTCAAAGAAATATCCATACATTTCTTCTATAAGCTTAGGATTTCTAACACCTGGAGATAAGTCAGCTAATCCTACTACATATATTTTATCATTCTTTATTGCAGGTACATCTTTAAGTGCTGGATGATTCTTTAAGAAATCTATTTTTTCCTTAACTGGTTGACCAGCTAAGAAATCAGTTACTAATATAACTTCTGGGTTTTTAGCCACTATACTTTCCCAAGAAACATTTATGTATGGTTTATCTGCATCTTTTCCAAATATGTTATTTCCACCAGCTAATTCTATTAAGTTATTTGCAAGACCACTTCCTACTACCATAGCATCCTTTTCACCAGAATCATATACCATCATTTTTACTTTATCTTCTTCTTTTATATCTCCAACTTTATCAGTTACAGCTTTTATATCACTTTTCATTTTATTTACTACTTCATTTGCTTTATTTTCTACTCCAAATATTTTTCCTAATAATTCAAAGTCTTCATATACAGTTTCTACTGTTGCATCTGGATTATATGATTTTGCCATAAATGGAGTTATATCTTTTTTTATTAACTCATCTGGTGATCCTGTTGTTTGTTCATTTATAGATGAATCCCATCCACTAACAAAGTCTGCACCTGTTGCTATAAACCCTTCTTTAGATATAGAGTGTCCTTCTCCAACTTTAAGTTCTGGTATTTTATTATAAGCTTCTTCAAACTCTGGAAGTATTGGGTTATCTAAAAGTGCTGTTCCTACCATTTTATCTCCTAAATCTAGTGCAAGTAACATCTCTGTCATAAATTGAGATAATGTAACTGCCTTTTGCCTTGGTTTTTCTACTTTGACATTATAATCTTTCGCTCCATCTGAGTATGTAAATTCTACTGGTGTGAAATTACTTTCTGCTACTTGTGTTTCTGGCGTTTGACTAGTTTCTTTTTTATCTGACGAACATCCTACTACACTTAAACTTATTCCTGCTACCATTAATACTGCTAAAAATCTTTTTAAACTTTTGCTTTTTATCATTTTTATTTTCCCCCTAAGTATATTTTTTATATAAACACTATTGTTTAATTTAACATAAATTTACTAATTACATTACAAAAAGCCATGAGTTTTTACAAAGATATATCAAATAAATCTTTGTAATTTAAACCTTCATGGCTTTATTTTTATCAGTTATTCAATTTTCACTATCTATTCGTGGCTATGCCCATGTTCACCATTGTGGTCATGTCCATGCTCATGTGTATGTAAATGGTCATGTGTGTGAACTCCTGTAAAACCATCTTCATGATTGTGGTCATGTCCTAATCCATTTATATGTTCATGTTCATGCCCATGTTCGTGTGTATGTAAATGTATATGGTCATGATTATGACTTCCACAACAATTTTCTCCCCCATTTCCACAACATCCATTTATATGTGGATTATGATGTAATCTCATATTTTTCGTCCCTAACATATTGTATCCCCCTAGTAACATAGGTACTTCGGTACCCCTTTTCATTTATCTTACAATTTAATTATATGTTCTGTCTTTTTTAGCGTAAATACAATATGTTTTTTTCAGAAAATTTAGTTTTATACAACTTTTTATTATTATTTAGTTTTTTTTATGTATTTTTACATTATTTTTGTATTTTATTTTAAATTAAAATATTTATTTAAATATATTTTTTAATTTATATATTTAGTATTTTATTATTTTTAAAAATTAATCAATCTAAAAACTTTAAGTTAATATAAGAAAGGGGTAAATTTAAGCATAACCTAATTTTACCCCTTTATATAAAATATTATATGTAGTTAATTTTAAACCCCTTACATAAAGATTGCTGTTCCTGGTCCTATAGGTGCTCCTGCTAAAGCCCATATTATAGCAAATATAGTCCATCCTATTAAGAATGCTATAGCTATTGGCATCATTGTACTTATTAGGTTACCTACACCAAATTCTTTCTTATATTTTTGACCAAATACTACTATAACCCCTAAATAGCTCATTAATGGAGATATTACATTTGTTGAAGAGTCACCTATACGGTATATTAACTGAACACCTGCTGGAGTGAATCCCGCAACCATTAACATTGGAACAAATATTGGAGCAAGAAGTCCCCACTTAGATGAAGCTCCTCCCATGAATAAGTTAACAAATGCAGTTAAGAATATAAATGCAACCATTAACACAATATTCATAAACATACTACCTTCTGGTATTTTAGAAACTAAATTAGCTCCTAATGATGCAACATACACTCCTAAGTGAGAGTCGTTAAAGTAATTAATAAATTGAGCAACGAAGAATAATATAACTATTATTGGAGCCATATCTGCCATCGCTCTAACCATTGCTGGCACTATATCCGCTGCTTTTTTAAACTTACCTGATTTAAATCCGTATACTAATCCACTTACAGCGAATATAACGAACATTATCATTATAACCATATCACCTTTAAAGAATATAGAGTTTAAGAATCCATCTGCTGCAACTAAAGCTGCATTCCCTTCTGCATCTTTTCCCCATAACTCTACTGTAGTTGATAAGTCACCTACTAAAGGTATAGTGTTATTTTTATCTATTGGTAAAGCTGTTAATATTATTAAAGCAAATAATAATAACATTATTTTATTTGTAAATTTATAAGCACTTTTTTCTGCTTGAGTTATTTCATGTTCTGGCTCAACTTCAGCCTCTGCTTTATTATATTTTCCTAATCTTGGCTCAATATACTTATCTACAACTATAGTTCCTATTAATATTATTAAGAATGTAGATGCCATCATGAAGAACCAGTTACTTGTAACTGATAAAGTTCCTGCTAATTGAGTACCTGCCATAGCATCACCAGTCTCAGCTGCTGCTTGAGTAAATGGTAATAATAATGCATCTGTTGAACTAACAAATAAGTTTGCACTAAATCCTCCAGAAACCCCTGCAAATCCTGCTGCAAGACCTGCTATAGGATTTCTTCCTAATGTATAATACATTAATGCAGCAAGTGGTATTAATACAACATACCCTGCATCTGATGCCATATTAGACATAACCCCTAAGAATATTACAACTGGAGTAACTAATTTCATAGGCGTAGCTTGAACTATACTTTTCATTGCCATTGTTAAGTATCCACTTTGTTCCATAAGTCCTATTGCTAACATTATTATAAGTATAGTGCCTATTGCATACATGTTCATAAAATTAGCTATTGCAGTTCCTATAACATAAGAAAGACCATTTGAATATCTTTCTGCTACTTCTGTTCCTGTTGCCCCTACTTTTAACACCTCTATTGGTTTTTGCCCTAATAAATTGTTTATTGGGAAATCACCTAAAGGAGTTTTAGCTACTACCCCTAAACTTCCTAGTATTGCTGATAAAACTAAAACAAATGCTGCTATGTATATAAACATTAGCACTGGGTGTGGTAATTTGTTACCAAGCTTCTCTATTTTGTCCATGAAGCCTTGTTTTTGTTTCTTTTGCGATTTTACACTTACATCCATACTTTCCCTCCCTATTTTATATTCCATGATTACTTAACTTATTCTAACACATCACGACAACGATTTCATAATTTTTCTGAAACTTCTAATTTATTAATCTATTCTCTTATTTTCATTTTATTTTAAAATTTTTTTAATGATTTATACTTTAACTTTTAAAGCAGCTTTTAGTGTTTTTTTCTAACTTAATTTCATTTTTAATGTTTTTTTGTATATTTTTTAAATTTTTCTTAACTAATACTTATCTTTATATTTATATTATTAAATATTTTCAATTTCTTTTATATTATTAGAATTTTCAATATAATTTTATATTCTAAATTTAATAATATTTTTAATCTAATTAATTTCTAAAAAGCTTTTAATTAACTTTTATATAAAAAATTTGCTTCACTTATGCTGCCAACGACTTTGTCCGTTGCTAAGATTATTATTTTTTATATTTTTAAACCTATTGATATATCTTATTTTCATGAATTATCAATAGGTTTATGCTTAATATAATAATTTTCTTGTATGTAAAAAAGTACCTCTTAATGAAATACTTCATCAAGAGGTACTTTTTAAATTATTTCTTTATAACTTTTATTCCAGTCATATGGTCATTTAAATTATGACTTTCTAAAGTTTCATCTTCTACTCTATTTATTTCTACAGCTAATGTTTCTGATTTTATATATTCATCATAATTTTCTACAGCTTTAGCTATTTCATCATCTGAATTAAATTCTATAACTATGTTATCTAAAACATCAAAGTTATTAGATTTTCTTATTTGTTGTATCTTAGATATAAATTCTCTTGCATATCCTTCTTCTATTAACTGTGTTGTTAATGTTGTATCTAATATAACAAATAAGTTGTTTTCCATAGTTACATTAAATCCTTCTTTAGCTGATATGTTTATTAAAACATGGTCTTTGTTAAATTCAAAGTTTTCTCCGTTTATATCAACAGCAAAACTTTCACCATTTTCTAATTTAGGAACAACTTCATTTGGATTTAATTTATTTAATGCACCAGCAAAGAACTTCATGTTAGCACCAAGTATTGGTCCTAAAACTTTAAAGTTTGGTTTTAAGCTAAAGTTCATATATTCAGATAAATCTTTTGCAAATACAACTTCTTTAACGTTAAGTTCTTCTTTTATTAAGTCTACAACATCACTTATAGTAGCTTCAAACTTACCATCTACTAATACTTTTTGTATTGGTTGACGTACCTTTATTCTTGTAGCTTCTCTTGATGCTCTACCTAATGTAACTAGGTTTTTAACTAAGTCCATCTTCTCTTCTAATTCATTGTTTATTAAATCTAAATTAGCTTTTGGATACGTACTTAAATGTACTGAAACTTCATTAGTTAAGTTTCTGTATATTTCTTCTGATATATATGGAGTAAATGGAGCTATAAGCTTACAAAGCTCTGTTAATATTTCATAAGTTGTATTGTAAACTGATTTTTTATCTTCAGTTAATTCAGTCGCCCAGAATCTTCTTCTTGAACGTCTTATATACCAGTTAGATAAATCTTCGTTTATAAATTCTTGAATAGTTCTAACTGTTTTGTTTAATTCAAATATCTCTAAGTTTTCTTCTACTTCTTTCTTTAAGTTGTTAAACTTAGATAATATCCATCTATCTAATTCTGGTCTGTCTTTGTATTCTACAAAGAAGTCAGTTGGATTTATATTATCAGTATTTGCATATAAAGCAAAGAAGTTATATACATTTTTCATAGTTCCTAAGAACTTGCTTTGAACTTCTTTTAATCCATCAACATCAAATCTTGTTGGAGTCCATGGTGGAGATACGTATAATAAGTACCATCTTAAGGCATCTGCTCCATATTGGTCAAATAATTCAAATGGATTTACTGTATTTCCTCTAGACTTACTCATCTTCTTACCTTCTTTATCTAAAACAAGGTCATTAACTAAAACTCTCTTGTATGGAGCTTTCCCCATAACAAATGTTGATATAGCAAGTAATGAATAGAACCATCCTCTAGTTTGGTCTATACCTTCACAGATGAAATCTGCTGGGAATAATTCTTCAAAGTTTTCCTTGTTTTCAAATGGGTAATGATGTTGAGCAAATGGCATCGAACCACTGTCAAACCAACAGTCTATAACATCTGTTACTCTTGTCATAGGCTTACCACAGCACTCACATTTTAGATGTATATTATCAACATATGGTCTGTGAAGTTCTACTGTTTTAGGATCTACTTCTTCTATAGCTTTTTGAGCTAATTCTTCTCTTGAACCTACAGAATCTCTATGTCCGCATTCACACTTCCATATATTAAGTGGAGTACCCCAATATCTACTTCTTGATATAGCCCAGTCATTTAAGTTTTCTAACCAGTTTCCAAATCTACCTTCACCAACGAAGTTTGGATACCATTCAACTGTCTTATTGTTAGCTATTAATTGGTCTTTTAATTTTGTCATTTCTATATACCAGCTTGGCTTAGCATAGTATAAAAGTGGAGTTTGACACCTCCAGCAGTGAGGATAATTATGAGCTACTTTTTCTTTGCTAAATAATTTATTTTCACCGTGTAACCATTTTATTATTTCAACATCTACTCCATCTTCCATAACGAATTTTCCTTCCCATGGAGTAGTTGTAAATTTACCTGCTTCAGATACTGGTTGAAGTACTGGTAAATCATACTTTCTACCTAAGTTGTAGTCATCTTCACCAAATGCTGGTGCAGTATGTACTATACCTGTACCATCTTCAGTTGTAACGTAGTCTCCGCAAGTTAAGAAGAATGCTTTTTTATCAGCTTCAACAAAAGGCATTAATTGTTCATACTCTATGTATTCTAAATCTTTACCTTTCATTTCTTCTAATACTTCGTAGTCTTCACCTAAAACCTTGTTAGCTAAAGCCTTAGCTACATAATAAACTTCATCATTTTGCTTAACTTTTATGTAGTCTATTTCAGGACCTACTGTTAATGCAACGTTTGATGGTAATGTCCAAGGTGTAGTTGTCCATGCTAAGAAATACTCATCAGCATCTTTTCTTTTAAACTTAGCTATTACTGTATTATTTTTTATTTCTTTATATCCTTGTGCAACCTCATGAGATGCAAGACCAGTTCCACATCTTGGACAATATGGAAGTATCTTATGACCTTCGTATACATATCCTTCTTTGTTGAACTTGTTTAATATCCACCATACAGATTCTATATAGTTGTTATCTAAAGTTATATATGGATTATCTAAGTCTATTTCGTATGCCATTCTCTCAGTCATATCTCTCCACTGTTTTTCATAAGTGAAAACAGACTCTCTACACTTTTGATTAAATTTATCTATTCCGTAAGCTTCTATTTCTTGCTTATCAGATAAACCTAATTCCTTTTCTACTTGTATTTCAACAGGTAGACCATGTGTATCCCAACCAGCTTTTCTTTTTACTTGCTTTCCATTCATAGTTTGGTATCTACAAACAGAGTCTTTTAATGTTCTAGCTATAACATGGTGTATTCCTGGGTTTCCATTTGCTGTTGGAGGACCTTCATAGAATACGAAACTTGGATCATTTTTCCCTTTTTCTAAAGTTTTCTCAAGTATGTTTATATCATTCCAATACTTAGAAACTTCTGCTTCTGCTTGCTTTACAGAAGAGTCAACTAATGACTTAAACTTTGACATAGTATCACCCTTTCATATTAATTGTTATCTAAATTTTGTTAGAATATTTAAACCTAACTAATTTACATTTTAATTTTTTGTATTAAAAAACTCGTCCCCCTAAAACAAGGGACGAGTATTAATCGCGTTACCACCCTAATTCTATACATATATAAAATATACTTTACTTATGTATAGCACTTAAATAGTATAACGGCACTTTACCGGCACAGCTTAATCAAATACTTTTTCAGCCTGCAGCTTCGGAGTGATTTTCCACTTTATAAATTTATTGGTTCTCAGCAACCCAACTCTCTGTAAAATTATCTAAAGCTTACTGTCTCCATCATAGCTTTTATTTATATTTTTGTTTATAATATGAGATTTTATAACAAATCGTCAAAATAGTCAATTACTTTTTATTTTATATTAATCTAATGTAGCTGCTGCCTCTTTTTCTATTGGCATATCAAATAATGTTGTCTCAAAAGCTCTCATATCATTTTCATCAACATTATAGAATATTTCATCTATACTTCTTATTTCATCTTCTAGTAAAGATTTAAATTTATTTCTAAATACTTTAAATTCTTTTACCATTTCATTATATTCTTTTCTTATTTCTATTACTTGATTATTAGCTTGTTCAATTATTTGTCTTGCTTTTAAATCAGCTTCTTCTACTATTATCTTAGCTTTTTTATTTGCAGCAGTACAAGTATCTTCTGCAACACTTTCAGCTCTTATAAGTGTAGCTTTTAATGTTTCTTCTATATTTTCATATTTGTTTATTTGATCTTGATATAATCTTACTTTTTCTTTAAGGTCTGAATTTTCTCTACATAGATGTTCATAATCTTCCTTAACTGCATCTAAAAATTCATCAACCTCTTCTTCTCTGTATCCTCTTATTCCTTTTTTAAATTCCTTATTTTCTATTTCTATTGGAGTAAGCATGCTTTTCTCCCTCCTATATTATTAACTTAGCACAAACTTTTATTCTGCCTTTTTTAGTAATATCTCCTATTTTAGATATTACTGCCCTACCTTTACCTCTAACTGATATTAGTGAATTATTTTCTATTTCTTTAGATGCAGATGTTATCTTTTCATAATTAACAAAAACTCTTTCTGCATTTATGTATTTTAAACTTTCTTGTCTTGATATATTATATAATCCACTTATAATACAATCTAGCCTACTTGATGATACTGTAAATGATATATCTTTATAATTTAATGAGCTTTCTATTATATCTTCTCTTGATATTTCATACACTGAAACACTATTTGTCGAAACTTTTTGTAAGTTCATAATTATAAAATCACATATATCACAACTTACAATTATTTGGCAAAAGCTATCGTGTATAATAATATCTCCTATCATCTCTCTTTTTATACCAAGACCCATAAGAGACCCTAAATAGTCCTTATGTGATATGCTTTTAAACTTAAAATTACCTTCTACTTGTATAAATTTAAGGTTATCATCTATATCTTCATATTCCATATAAAATGGATATATAAATATTTTACTTCTTTCAGCCTCTTTATGTCCACCATCAACAGAGTATTTTAAATCACTATAAGAATTCAAAATAGCAATAGCATTTTTGATTTCATAAGGATTTAAAAATTCCGTTTGTCTTACATCATAATTTTTCATTGTGGCATTAGCTTTATCTATAACCTTAAACATTTTATTTTTTAATTCTATATCCTTAATATGATTAGTTAGTTTTAGCCTGTCCACTATTATCTCCTCTTAATAGAACACGATTAGTGCCACCCTCTTTAGTAACATTAATACTAATATTGCTATCATTGGTGAAAAATCTACCGGTCCACTATTGTACTTATACATTATAGACCTTATAGGACCTTCTATTGGTTCTGTTATATTATTTAATATATAGTATAACTTACTTCCCATCCCATTAGGAAACCAAGACATTAAACTCTTTATAATTATTATCCAAGATAATATATCAAATAGATAATATAAAGCCAATCCTATAGTACTCATTATTTAACCCCTTTACTTTTATATTTTATTTATTATTTTGCCAAGGGAAAAGTGTCTTGCTGTTTTCTAATTCCTTTTTTAAATTTGCATCTATATCTACATTATTTGGTGCAAGTATAAATATAGCTTTAGATACTTTTTGTATACTTCCCTCTAAAACATATACAGCTCCATTCATAAAGTCAAATATAGACTTCTTAGCAACTGGATCTTTTAAATTTTCTAAGTTAACTATTACAGTTCTCTTACTCTTTAAATGATCCGCTATAGTTGTAACTTCATCGTATTTTTTAGGTTCTACTATTACAACCTTCATTTGAGTGTTAGTATGTAACTTTACTATGTTAGTATTTTTTATAGCTGTTCCAATTTCTGGTTCCATATCTAGTTCATCTTCAATTATTTCTTCTTCTTCGATATAATCTTCATCTTCCTCTATAAACCAATTTTTAAACTTAGTTATCATGTTATCTCCCATTATTGACTTCCTCCTTATTTATTAATCAAATTTTAAATTCATATAATCTACTTATCGTAATTTCTGGCTCCAAATATAGAGGTTCCAACTCTAACTATATTAGACCCTTCCTCTATTGCTATTTCATAATCATTGCTCATTCCCATAGATAAATATTCCATAGAAACATTGTTTATATTTAACTTATCAATTTCTACAGCTAATTCCTTTAATCCTCTAAATACTTTTCTAACTTCATCTTTATTTTCTGTAAAAGGCGCCATAGTCATAAGACCTTTAATTTTTATATTATTATAATTATTTGCTACTTCTTTTATAAAATCTATAGCACCTTCTTTATATATACCATGCTTGCTTTCTTCTTTTGATATATTTATTTGTACTAAACAATTTATAGTCTTATCTATTTTTTCTGCCCTTTTTTGTATTTCTTCACATAAAGCTATTCTATCTAAAGAGTGTATCATATAAACCTTATCTATTATATACTTTACCTTATTAGTTTGTAAACTTCCTATTAAATGCCAATTTACTTTATCGCCTATAACTTCATACTTTCTAGCTAGTTCTTGTGGCTTATTTTCTCCAACATCTTTAACTCCATTTTCTATAGCTTCTAAAACCTTATCTACATCTACAGTCTTAGTTACTGCTAATAAAGTTACTTCATCAATTTTTCTATTAGAAACATTACAACTATTTTTAATTTTTTCTCTTACCATATCTAAATTTTCTTTTACGCTTGACACTTTATCACCTACTTTATTTTTATTTTCTTATTTATAATATTTGGGTTTAATACAACCTCATCATGCAATGCAATCACTTTTTCTTTATCGCTACTATCATTTTTTACGAATATATAATCATCAGCTTCATAGGCAACATCACTTAATTCAACAAATTCCATATTGTTAGTTTGCTGATTTAATATATATACCCCTTTTTTCTTGTCTACTGATTTTATAGATTTCTTTGGTATCTTAAAACCTTCTATATGCTTATATATTATATCAAATTCTTCTACTCTTGTATCATAAATTCCTATATTTTGGCTAGTTATTTTTAGTATTACTATGATATCATCATTATCTTTTTTAACCTTATTGACCTTACCATCTAATATTTCTTCATTAAAAGATATTTCAATCTTATTACCTACTTCAAAATATTTCCTATATTTTTCTTCTATACATACTGCTATATATACATCATTTGGATTAACTATTTTAAATACTGGATCATTTTCTTTAATTTTTTTATCATTTGAATTTATATCTGTATAGTTATTATTAGTATTCTCTATATCATCTTTGGTTAAATAATCTATACTATCTGTATTATACTTTCCTTCATTTTCATCTATTTTATAAGATATTACTCCTGATATATCAGCTTTTACATAAGATGTAGAACTTTTTGCCTTTTTTTCTAGAATTGCTTTTTTATTTTTACTATTTTCTAACTGATTAGCTGTGATATGTTTTAATGTACTATTATCTTGACTATCTATTTGTTCCTTTAACTTATTTATTTCTTTGTCTAAGTTTTCTATATCTGAATTTATTTTTTCTATATCTATATCCTTATATATATATCCTATATTTTCTGATTTTTGTACTTTTTCACCTTCTTCATGTAGATTTTTAAACGTTCCATCTGCATTTGATACAATTACACTCTCATCTTTTATTACAAGCCCTTTTGTATTAATTTTTAGCTCCATATCTTCTAATTCAACGGCCATAGTCCTGGTATTTTCACCTATTAAAAATATACTAATTTGAAATACAAAATATATAGCTATTCCTAGTATTAGTATTTTAGATATTTTCTTATTTTTCATACTTTTCCCCCTTTAAATCTAGGTACTTTATTAATTCTTCAAATAATATTATATTTCCTTTTATTGTGGTGATTCTAAATCTTAAATATTTGCTTGTATATTTAATTTTGCTTACAATCTAATAAATAAAAAAAAGTGTAGGCTATTAATTTATATAGCCTACACTTTTTTTATTTATTAGATTCCTTTTTAACTTTTTCTTCCCAGAAATCAGCATTCTTTATCCCAAGTTTTATTGGATCAAATGTTCTTTCTTCTCTTGGTATTCCTGCTTTCATTTGTTCTTCATAATCTTTGAAACACTTCATGGCTACATTTGATAATAAAAGTATAGCTATTATATTTAACCAAGCCATACTTCCAACACCTATATCCCCCATAGTCCATGCAAGAGATGCTGTCTTTACACAACCAAATGCAACTGCTCCTAATAATATAACTCTAAGTATATTTATAAATAACTTAGTTGTTTTTCCTTTAAATATTCTCTTACTTATATATATAATATTAACTTCTGCTATATAGTAGTATGCCATTATAGTCGTAAAGGCAAAGAAGAATAATGCTATAGATACAAAGGCTGACCCAAATCCTGGTATCAACGAGTCTACTGCTGTTTGAGTATATATAGGTCCTATCTCAACTCCTGGTAAATTCTCAACAATCATAGCTCCATTTACTCCATGAACGTTATAGCTTCCTGTCATAAGTATCATAAATCCTGTTGCTGAACATACAAATAAAGTATCTACATATACTGAAAATGCTTGAACTAAACCTTGCTTAGCTGGATGACTTACTTCAGCTGCTGCTGCTGCTTGTGGCCCAGTTCCTTGACCTGCTTCATTTGAATAAACTCCACGTTTTACTCCCCAAGCTATTGTTGAACCTATTATTCCTGCAAATGCTTGCTCTGCTCCAAATGCAGACTTAAATACTAACTCTATAATACTTGGTAATTGTTCTATATTAACAGCTATTATTACAAGAGACATTAATATATAAATCCCTCCCATAAATGGAACTATTAATTCTGCTGCAGAACTTATTCTTTTTATTCCACCAAATATTATAAGTGCTAGTAATATAACTAGGACTACAGTTATTATCATTGGGTCTATCTTAAAAGCATTATTTACTGCTACTGTTATAGAGTTAGATTGAACACCAGGTAGTAATAATCCTGTTGCTAATACTGTTGCTAATGCAAATAATATGCCGTACCATTTAGAAAACTTAGTATTTCCAAGTCCCTTTTCAATATAGTATGCTGGTCCTCCACGATATAATCCATCATGTTCTTCTTTATAAACTTGGGCTAATGTAGATTCTGCAAATGCTGATCCTGCACCTAAAAATGCTATTGCCCACATCCAAAATAGTGCTCCTGGTCCTCCCATTGCTATAGCCGTCGCTACCCCTGCTATATTACCGGTACCTATACGCCCTGCTAGCGCTGTACATAGAGCTTGAAATGATGAAATACCCTGAGCTGATTTTTCTCCTTTAAATAATAAGGCTACCATTTCTTTAAGGTGTCTTATTTGAGAGAATTTGGTTCTAAAAGAAAAATAAATACCTGAACCTAAACATAAAAATACTAACCAGTTACTCCAAATAATATCATTTATTGCATAAACAATACGCTCCATAACATACCCCCTTTTTTAATATATATTCTATAAATTTTTTGATTTAATAGATTATATTATTAATTTTGGATATATGTTCTTTAAATTTCAAGTATTTTCTTACAATTCAAAAAATTATCATATAATCATTTTAACTTTATTATAAGCTTATATAAGAATAGGAAAGGTTTTTAACCTTTCCTACGTTTAAATATTATCTTAATTAGCCATCTAATTTTTATCAGTGTATTTTATAATAATATAGTTATTATATTACTACTTCCTTCATTTATTATCTTTTGTAAAGTTTTTTGTATCTTAACTCTTATTTCTTCAGGCATTGTATATAGCTTACTTTGTAATTGTTCCTTAACTAAATCATGTAAAGATTTTCCAAACATATTTGATGACCATATTTCATTAGGATTTTGTTCAAATTCCTCTTGCATATATTTTATCATCTCTTCGCCTTGATTTTGGCTTCCAACTATAGGTGCTATCTCTGTAGATATATCAGCTTTTATTATATGAAGTGACGGTGCATTTGCTCTTAATTTTACTCCATATTGTTTTCCTTGTTTTATTATTTCTGGTTCCTCTAAGCTTAATTCTTCTAAAGATGGCGCTACAACTCCATAGCCTTTTGTTTTTGCATCTATTAAAGCAGATTCTATCTTGTCATATTCATTTTTAACTCTAGATAACTTAGTTACTAAGCTAAGCAGTTGATGGTCTCCATCTATTTTAAATCCACTCTTTTCTTCTAATACATTGTAGAATAAATCTTGCTTAGCAGATAAATCTATACTTATAACACCTTCTCCAAGTTCAACATTATCAACTGATGTATCTTCTAAGAATTCTAACTCTGAAAATCCTGCTACAATACTATCTATATCTCTTATCTTTCCAATTTCTTCTATACTTTGCTTTAATGTGAATATTATATTATTTTTTATCCAATGATTTCTCTCTAATCCTTCTATCCATTGAGGTAAATTTATTCTTATTTCATTTAATGGAAAATCATAAAGTACTGTTTCCATAACGCTCTCTATATCTTCTTCATCCATAGCTAATACATTTAATGGTACTATAGGAGCTTCATACTTTTCTTCTAATTCAGATCTTAATAATTCTATATCTTCACTGTATGGATCAAGTGTATTTAATACAATAGCAAAAGGCTTATTTAAAGACTTTAACTCATTTATAACTCTTTCTTCTGCTTGTAAATAACTCTTTCTATCTATACCTGTTACTGAACCATCTGTTATAACTACTATACCTAATGTTGAATGATCTCTTATAACTTTTTTAGTTCCTATCTCTGCTGCTTGCTCAAATGTCATAGCTTCTTGTGACCATGGCGTTGATACTAATCTTTGTTTACCATCTTCTTCATGTCCTAAAGCTCCATCTACTATGTACCCAACACAATCAACCATTCTAACTTTTAAATTTACAGTATCTCTAACCTTTATCTCCACTCCATCTGCTGGAACAAATTTTGGTTCTACTGTCATTATTGTCTTACCTGAACCACTTTGAGGTATTTCATCCTTTGTTCTTTCCTTTTTAAATTCATTTTCTATATTCGGTATTACTAACTTTTCCATAAACTTTCTTATAAATGTAGATTTACCCGTTCTAACAGGACCTACTACACCTATATATATATCTCCTTGAGTCCTCTTAGCTATGTCTTCATATATGTTATTCATTAATTTTCCCCTCCTGCATATAGTTTCTTAATAAAGTATATTTTTATTTGTCCCCTATTATTACTAATAATTTCTAAATTTATATATAAATCATGCTTGTCATTTTTAATTTTTAAAATAAAAAAGCTAGGATTAAAATCCTAGCTTATCTTCCACTACTTCTTCTATTTCATGTGTTTTGTTTCTCATCATTAAATCTGCTACTACTTCATTTGGATTTGCACCTTCGTGAAGTACAGAATATATTGCACTTGTAATTGGCATATCTATACCTAGCTTTTTAGAAACATCATAAGCAACTTCTGTAGCAGTTATACCTTCTACTACCATTTTAACTTCAGCAAGAGTTTCTTCTAAACTTTTTCCTTGCCCTATAAGAATTCCTGCTCTTCTATTTCTACTATGCATACTTGTACAAGTAACTATTAAATCACCTATACCTGATAGTCCTGAGAAAGTAGATAAATTAGCACCCATTTTAACTCCTAATCTTCCTATTTCTCTTATACCTCTAGTCATAAGTGCAGCTTTTGCATTATCTCCATATCCTAAACCATCACATATACCTGCACCAAATGCAATTATATTTTTAAGAGCTCCACCAAGTTCAACTCCTACTATGTCAGGGTTAGTATACACTCTAAATTTAGGTGTCATAAACATATCTTGAACTATTTGAGCCACTTCTAAATTTTCTGATGCAACTACTACTGTAGTAGGTATATCTCTTGCAACTTCTTCTGCATGAGATGGACCTGATAAAGTTACATAAGGATTATTTGGAAGCTCCTCAGCTACAACCTCTGATAGTCTAAGCCCAGTTCCTCTTTCTAATCCTTTTGCAACATCTACTACTATTTGTTCATCTTTTACAAATGGCTTTAGGCTACTTGAAACACTTCTTATAGCTTGAGAAGGTACTGCTAATACTATAATTTTACTGTCTAGTACTGCTTCTTCTAAAGATGTTGTAAGTGTTATGTTATTTGGGAATAAAACCCCTGGTAAATAATCTATATTTTCTTTTGTCTTATTTATTTTATCAGCTTGTTCTTGACTTAAAGTCCATATGCTTACTTCATAGCCTTTTTTAGCTAGTACTAAACCTAATGCACTTCCCCAACTTCCAGCTCCTAAAATACATACTTTTTCCATTAAAAACACCACCTAGATACTATTTTATTTTTTTTCTCCAATTTTTCTTTCTGTTTTATTTATAAGTCTTTTTATATTTTCTCTATGAGTATATATAACTGATAGAGTTAAAAATAATGTAACTAGTACACCTTTTGTATTTTGACTAAATATCATTATTACTGGAGAAAGTGATATACTAAGTACTGATCCTAGTGATACGTATTTAGTTATATAAACTATTATTAAAAATACTAAAAAGCAGCTTAAGGCCATTATAGGATTAACTGCTATCATAGAACCTAAAGATGTAGCAACTCCTTTTCCACCTTTAAATCCTAAAAATGCTGGCCAGTTATGACCACTAACAACTCCTACAACAGCTATATACTTAGCTGTAAGTGGGTCTAGTCCAATATATTTAGCAATTATACCTGCTAATAATACGGCTATTATTCCTTTTAATAAGTCTCCTACAAATGTCATAAGACCTGCCTTTTTTCCAAGAGTTCTAAGTACATTAGTAGAACCTGCATTTCCCGATCCCTGAGTTCTTATGTCCACTCCTGCTAATCTTCTAGCAATAATATATGATGTTGATATATTTCCTAAAAGATAAGCAATTATAAAAATTATTAAATAGTTAAGCATACTAATCCCCCTTAAGTAATTTTATTACCTTCTTTTTTCTCTGTATTCAAAGTGTATAGGAGTTCCTTCAAATCCAAAGTTCTCTCTTATCTTATTTTCAAGATATCTTTGATATGAGAAGTGAGTTAACTGCTTGTCATTTATAAATAACGTAAACTTAGGTGGCTTAACTCCTGTTTGAGAACCATAGTATATTTTTAATCTCTTTCCTTTGTCTGATGGTGGTTGATTTAACATTACAGCTTCACCTATTACATCGTTTAATGCTGATGTTGATACTCTCTTAGCATTTTCGTTTGCTACAAATTCTGCAGTTTCTAATATTTTATTCATTCTTTGATTAGTTTTAGCAGAAACAAATAGCACTGGTGCATACATCATAAATGGGAACTTTTCTCTTATTTCTTTTGTGTAATTTCCTAAAGTCTTGTTGTCTTTTTCTATTAAGTCCCACTTATTAACAACGAATATACATCCTTTACCTTCATCATGTGCTATACCTGCAACTTTTGTATCTTGTTCAGTTATACCTTCTGCTGCATCTATTACTATCATTACAACATCTGCTCTATCTACTGCTGCCATAGATCTTATAACACTATATTTTTCTACTGTTTCATATATCTTACTTTTCTTTCTTATACCTGCCGTATCTATAAGCATGAACTGTTGTCCATCTCTTTCTAGATAAGTATCTACAGCATCTCTAGTAGTTCCAGCTATTGGACTTACTATAACTCTTTCTTCTCCTAACATCTTGTTAACTATAGAACTCTTTCCTGCATTAGGCTTTCCTGTTATAGCTATCTTTATTATATCTTCGTCATACTCTGTATTTAATCCTTTAGGGAAAAATGCTATTACTTCATCTAGTAAGTCTCCAAGTCCCATTCCATTAGCACTAGATATTGCAAATGGAGTTCCTAATCCTAATTCATAAAAGTCATATATGTTATCAAATTGATTTATATTATCTATTTTGTTAACTACTAATATAACTGGTTTACTAGTCTTTCTAAGTATTTGTGCAACTTCTTTATCTGCTGCTGTAAGTCCTGCCTTTCCATCAACTACAAACATTATAACGTGAGCCATGTCCATAGCAAGCATTGCTTGATTTCTCATTTTAGATAGTATTATATCTCCATTATCTGGCTCTATACCACCTGTATCTATTAATGTGAAGTATCTGTCTAACCACTCAACTTCAGTGAATATTCTATCTCTAGTTACTCCTGGAGTATCTTCTACTATAGATATTCTTTTTCCTGCTAGTTTATTAAATAATGTTGATTTACCAACATTAGGTCTTCCTACTACTGCAACTATCGGTCTATTATTGCTATTGCTCATAATAATCTCCCTTCTCTACTTTAATATTTTATCAACAAAGTCTTTACCTTCATTTAAGCAAGGTATTACTTCAATTCCCATTTTATTGTTTAATTCTTCTAAAGTTATATTATCTAAGAATATATCTTCATCTGCTTTTAGCATACTTCTTGGTATATAAAGAGTCTCTCCTAAATCTATACCTTTTAATTGATCCATTATATCTGTTGCTGTTATAAGTCCAGAAACAGTTATTGTCTCTCCAAAGAAATTATTTATTATCTTATAAACGTTAATCTCCATATTAGGACACTTATCCATTATTTCTTTTGCCATTTTACATATAAATTCATATGCAGAATGCCCTGTTGCTATAGAAACTTTCTTTTTTATATTTATCTTTTCTTCAGATAAAGTAGTTAGTTGATCTTGTATTTCTCTTTCAAGCTTACTAATCATTCCTACTCCATTTTCAAATTGTATAAATCCTTCATATTCATCATAGTCTAATAATTTTTTATTAGCCATTACATAAAATTCATCTGATAAGAATATAAATCTTGTTCCTAATTCCTTTAGATATTTTTCATGTAATTTTTCAACTTGTTCTATAGTCTCTCTTGCAGTTTTCTCGTTAAATATCTCTAAGTTAGGTAAATGATCCCTATGCTTAGTTATACCTACTGGAACTGCTGCTGCACTATTTACATATGGATATAATTTAGATAAATCAGATACTGTTCTTTCTAATTCTTCTTTATCATTATATCCAGGACATAAAACTATTTGACAGTTCATTTGTATCTGTGCATCTGCTAATCTTTTCATTATATCATATAATTTACCTGCAAACTTATTTTTTATCATCTTCTGTCTAAGTTCTGGGTTTGTAGTATGAACTGATATATTTATTGGACTTATTCTGTATCTTATTATTTTATCTATATCTTCTTCACTCATATTTGTAAGAGTTACAAAGTTACCTTGTAAAAATGATAATCTTGAGTCATCATCTTTAAAATAAAGAGTTTCTCTCATTCCTTTTGGAAGTTGATCTATAAAGCAAAATACACATTTATTTCTACAACTTTTAGCTTTGTCTATTATAGGGTTAGAAAATTCTATACCTAAATCATCATCATATTCTTTTTCTATCTCATATACATATATTTCACCATTTATTTTTTGTATCTCAACTTCTAAGTATTCATCACTTAATAAAAATCTATATTCTATTATATCTTGTATTGGTTGGCCATTTATAGAAATAAGTATGTCTCCTACCTCTATTCCTAGTTCCTCTGCAATACTATTATTATAAACTTTGCTAACTACGTTATTCATTTTCTTTACGTTTACTTCCATGAACTTTCACCACTTTTCTCCATATGATTACATCGTTTTATAATACCACGGTTTGCTGAAATTAGTCAATATTTGCAATAAGTTAAAAGGTACCCTAAAAGGTACCTTTAATGTTTAACTACGATTAATGTTCCATTTGTCATATCATGAACCATTCCTCCAACGCTCTTTGCCATAAGCATTGCTTTATGTTGAAGATCTTTATCATCCTCTGCATAAAATATAGGACATCCTCCACCAAATTTCATATTTTTATCTGTAGTTATTACTGCTAATGTATATTCTGTTAAACCCATATTTTCTCCCATATTATACACTTCCTTTCTCGCCTATTTTATAATTAATAGATAGATTTCTACCTTTTGAACTAGATAATATCGGACAAGACCTAACAGCCTCTAACACTTTTTCTACATCTCTCTCTATTGGTACATAAGCTATCATTATACTTTGTTTCTGAGGATGTCTTCTTGGAAGAGGTACAAATGCCGGTTCATTATCATCTCTAAAAAGTCCTACTCTTGAATATATATTATATACTATAGCTTGCCTTTGTCCTGCATCGTATAATACACTTGCATTTATATAATTGTTGTCTTTTGGGATAATTTCTATACCTATTCCATTTTCTAAATATCTTTGTCTATCACTTTCAAGACCTACATTTGTTATTCCCTTTAAATCTCCTACTTGAAGAATTGATTCATCAACAAATTTTATTTCTACTTGTCGAACATCTGCTATGTCTTCAATAGACTTTCTTTTTAATAATTTTTTAAGTATTATAGCTAATATAAGTCCAAATACCCCACTTATAAGTAAGCTACTATTTTGAGATATATTAAATTCTTTTATCATAAAATGATACAAAGATATAGTTGAAAAAGATGTTACTATACACATATAATTTCTTACTTCATATGTTCTTGCTATTTCTTCTATAAACGCACTTCCTCTTTTAACTAATTGAATATCTTCTAAGTTTTGAAGTGTATTTCTTCTACTTTCTCTTACTTTTCTAAACTGTTCTGCTGCCAATGATAAAAATGTAATTGATGTATATGACTTCTCTAGTAAAGCAGGAACAACTAATGCTCCTAATGCTGAAGCTACAAATGCTAACACAAGTTGTGTTAAAAGCACGTTTGGTTGTGTAGGGTATTGTTTTTTATCTACATTTAACATTATTAACCTAGATAGCACACCTATTGATAAGGCCACTACAAATGCTGTATCCATAATACCACCTCTTTATTTTTATATAGTTTTTTTGTAATCACTATTTTTGCCTTTTGCTGTTTCTATAATAGGAGTACTTCTTGCTATTTCAATCATAGTTTCTATATCCTTCATTATTGGAATAAAAGGTATTACTACTGAACGTTTATCAAAATCTGTTTCTGATATAGTTAATATGTCTTTTTCATCTACATCTTTATCTACACCCATATGAATAAATATATTATGTATTATAGCTTGTCTTTGTCCTATATCACTTACTATACCAAAATCACCTAAGCTTTTAGGAATTATTTCTATTGCCAATCCTTCATTTAAATATCTATTTCTAGTATCTTCTAAACCTATGTTCCCTATATAAACTCCATTTACTTTAAGAACTGATTTATCAAAATGAATCTTAGCTTCTCTAACTTCTGCTACATCTGCTATACTATCTCTTCTTAAATATCTTCTTATTATAAGCCCTATAATTCCAGCACCTATAGCTGCTGCTATCGTTGATACTAAAAATCCATATAATAAATAGTTATTAAATAGTATAAATAAGCCTGATGCCATTAATGATGATAGTAAACTTATATAACATCTAGATTCATAAGTCGAAGCTATCTCTTCTACATAAGCTGATCCTTTTGGCACTATCTCTGCTTCGTCAATATTTTTTAAGGTTATTCTTTCTTGCTCTGCCAGGCCTTGAAATTGTTGTATTGCTATTGCAAAAAATGTTAATGCAGAGAATTCATTTTCTAAAAGAGCCGGAAGGGCTATTGCTCCTAAAAATGCAGCTAGTGCTGATGTTATTATTTGTTCTAGATAATCCTGAGGCCTTCTTGGATATTGTTTATCTACAACCCTAAGAACTAATGCTCTGCATAATATACCTAGAATAGATGCTACCATAAACGAATGTCTAAAAACACCTTCCCTTAATACACTCTCTTCCATCATATCAACTCCTTTGTTTTTACAACTATTGTTCCTAATTTAAAATATCATGATAATAGTTTGTGCAAAAACAAAAAAAAATTTCCTTTATTTAAAGGAAATTTTCTCAGGTATATTAACTATGAATTCACTACCATGTCTTAATTCACTTTTTACTTCTATTGTTCCACCTAAAGACTTAACTATATGCTTTATTATAGCAAGACCTAAACCTGTACCGCCTACTTCTTTACTTCTTGCTTTATCAACTCTATAAAATCTCTCAAATATACGATTTATATCTTCTTTAGGTATACCTATACCTTCATCTTTTACTTTTATTATGATTTTATCTTGTTTTGTACCTACACTTACCTTTACTGTCTTACCTTGATTTTCTGGAGTATACTTTATTGCATTATCTATTAGATTTAAAAATACTTGTTTTATATAATCTCTATTTGCAAATACTACAATCGATTTATCATCAAACTCATAAGTTAAGTTTATATTTTTAGATTTCGCTATATAATTAGTCATTTCATATACTTCTAAAAAGACATTATATAAGGATACACCTTCGTAAACTATCTTTTCATTATTTTCGATAAATGAAAGTAATAATATATCATCAATCAATCTTTTTAATCTATCTGATTCAGTTTCGATTATACTTAAAAATCGATTTCTAGTTTGTACATCAATATTTTCATTTAGCCTTAAGGTCTCTACAAAACCACTTATTGATGTTAAAGGTGTTTTTAATTCATGGCTAACATTTGCTACAAAATCACTTCTCATATGTTCTAATTTAACTTTTTCAGTTATATCTTGTATATTTATTATAGAACCTATTATTATGTGCTTTATACTTTCAAGATATATTGGGTCTATGCTAACCTTATATACTAAATCATCATTAATTTTTAGTTCATCGGTTTTATTTTGCTTCCAACCTTTAAACGTATTTATTTCTTCTAATAACTTTTCTTCTTTTATTACATTTTTTATATTTTTTCCTTCTACCAATATACCATTATCACATTTTAACATTCTTTTAGCTTCTTCATTTATAAGCATTATATTTCCATCTATATCTATAGCTAAAATTCCATGAGATATACTTTTTAGTATAGAAGTTTTTTGTAAATTGCTATAGTCCAAATCACTTATGGTTTTGTCCATTATTTCTATCATTTCATTAAAGTTTCTGCTTAATTCACCTAAATCACCTTTAGCTGTACTACTTATTCTCGAATGAAATTCTTTATTACTTATTTTTTTAGAAACATATATAAATTCTTCTAAATACTTTCTTAATCTTAAAGTATATCGTATTGACAATATAGAGATTATTATAGATATTAATAAAATAGAATACCCTAGTGTACTTAACTGTTCCATGTTGTTATCTCCTAAGTTATATTTTAATCAATTTTATATCCAACACCTCTAATTGTCTGAATATACTTGTCCGATTCATTTTCACTTTCAATTTTTTTTCTAAGATATCTTATATGAACATCTACTGTTCTTGTCTCACCATAATACTCATATCCCCATATTTTATCTAATAAATAATTTCTAGAAAGAACCTTTCCTTTATTTTCTAGTAAAAGTTTTAATAATTCAAATTCCTTAAGAGTAAGTTCTATTTTTTCGCTTCCTTTATATACCTCATGTTTACTTAAATCAACTTTTAAGTCTCCAGTAGATAATGTAGATTCTTTAGTCTTTACTTTTATATTACACCTCCTAAGTACAGTACCTATTCTAGCAAGTAGTTCTTTTATACTAAATGGCTTTGTCATATAATCATCAGCACCAAATTCAAGCCCTTCTACTTTATCATTTTCCATATTTTTAGCAGTAAGCATTATAACTGGTGTATTAGCTAATTCTTTGTCACTTCTTATCTTTCTAAGTACATCAATACCACTTATATTAGGTAACATCCAGTCTAATAATATTAAATCAGGCTTTAATTCTCTTGCCTTTATATATCCATCTATTCCGTCGTATGCATAGTCAACTTCATAGTTTGACATTTCTAAATTGAACTTTAAAAGCTCTACTATATGCATTTCATCATCTATAACAAGTACTTTTACTTTCATGGTATTAATTCACCTCTTTATTTTATCTCTAGTATCATACCTATTCTTTCATTTGTTTTATCATGTTTTCTGTAAGAATGGAATCTATCACTTTCACAACTTGTGCAAATATTTAAGTTTATTATGTTTTCTTTTTTAACATTACATTCTTTTAATATTTGTTCATTAACATTCCATAAATCTAAATGATACTTCCCTTCTTTTATTATATAAAATTTTTCATCTTTGTTTGTAAGAATTGTGTTAAATTTTTCTATAAGCTCTTCTGAAACTTCATAACAACATCTACCTATAGATGGTCCTATAACACTTACTATATCTTTTGGATTAGTGTTATATTTTTCTATCATTTTATCTATAGTATTTTTAACTATTTTTGAATAAGTCCCTCTCCATCCAGCATGGATAAGCCCAATAGCTTTATTTTTCTTGTCTATTAAAGCTATTGGAACACAATCTGCTGTAAATATTAATAGTGGAGTATTTGTTAAGTTTGTTATAAGTGCATCTCCATCCTTCTTTAATCCTATATCAAACTTTTCAACTACATTAACTATATCTGAATGTATTTGTACATTACTTGTTAAGTTTTTAAAATTAAAGTTCCCTTCTTTACAAACAGTTAACATATCATCTTTTGACTTTGCATCTACATTTTTAAGAGTTACAGCTAAATTTACAAAGTCTAAATTTTTATCTATTTCATTTACTCTTATGAATTTTTCCATGCTAGTTACCTTTCTCTGTTAATATATTTTTTAGCTCTGCTACAAAAGTATTTATATCCTTGAATTGTCTATATACAGATGCAAATCTAACATAAGCTACTTCGTCAACCTCTTTTAGCCTATCCATTACCATTTCTCCGATTTCCCCAGTTTCTATTTCAGATATATAAAGCTTATTTATTTCGTTTTCTATATAGTATACTATGTCATCTATTTGCTCTACTGATACAGGTCTTTTTTCACAAGACTTTAGTATTCCATTTTTTAACTTTTCTCTATCAAAATATTCTCTGTTATTATCTTTTTTAACTACCATTACAGGTGTCATCTCTATTTTCTCATAAGTAGTAAACCTTTTTTTACAAGATTCACACTCTCTTCTTCTTCTTATAGACTTTCTGTCTGTATGTCTTGAATCTACTACTTTAGATTCTTTATAGTTGCAGTAAGGGCATTGCATATCTATATCCTCCTTTGTTGGCTATATATTAAAATCGTCTATATTTAGTTCTGAACCTATATTTACTATTATAGTATCACAACCTATCTTTAGTATATCATTAAAAAATATAACTTGTCCTTCATCACCTCTTGAAAATAGACTTCTTCCTCCATCTCCACTAACTGTAAAAGACATTATTTTTCCCTCATTTATATCTAAATTTATATCAGTTATAAATCCCATTCTTTTTCCATTTTTAATGTTTATGATTTCCTTTTCCATTATATCAGATACTCTTAACATTATAATCCCCTCCCTTACAAAAATAAATATGTACTTGTACAAAAAAAAATAACCTTTATAGGCTATTTTTTAAAAATTATCTTTATATTTTTCTAACATCTCTATAAACTTCTCAACTAAATATGGATCAAATTGAGTACCAGCATTAGCTCTCAATTCTTGTATTCCTTCTTCATGGCTCTTCCTTGTGTTATATGGTCTATTAGATGTCATTGCGTCAAAACTATCTGCAATAGTAATCATTCTTGCCAAATATGGAATCTCCTCTTTTTGAAGTTTATCTGGATAACCTTTCCCATCATACCTTTCATGATGGTGTCTTATTATAGATCTAAAATCCTTTAGTGGCACTATATGGTGTATAAGGTCAACTCCTGCTTGAGTATGATTTCTAAGCATATTAAATTCTTCGTCTGTAAGTCTACCTTTTTTATTTAAAACTTCTTCAGGAATTTCTAGCTTACCAATATCATGTAAATATGCTGCTATCTGTATTTGTGCTTGGTCGTGTTCACTTAATCCAATAGACTGTGCAAACCACTTACAATAAATAACCACTCTCTCTGTATGGCCATATGTATATCTATCTTTTATATTTATCATATTTATAAATGTTTTTAATGATTTTATTGTTTCTTCTGGTATATTTATTTCTCTGCATAAGTCATATAATATACTGTGGTATGACTCTACTCTATTTTTATTAAAAGATTTTGCTCTATATAAGGCATCATCTGCTGTGTTTATAAGCTGATGTTTATTAATAGCACTATTTGGATAAGATGATACACCTATTGATATAGTAATATTTTTGTTTGGTTGATTTTCTTGACCTTCAAACTCAGTCTGTTGTATTGCATTTCTTATATTTTCACCAATTTTTATAGCATCCTCTTCTGTTGTGTCAGGAAGTACTGCTGCAAATTCTTCTCCACCATACCTTGCAACTATATCATTTTCTCTCATATTTTCATTTAATATTTTCCCAATCTTTTCAAGTAATAAATCCCCAGCTTGATGCCCATTTACATCATTATAATTTTTAAAGTAATCTATATCCATAAATAATAAAGAAACTTCTTTATCATTTTTATCTGCTTCTATTAGTGTATTATTAAGATATTCTTGAAAATACCTATGATTGTATAATCCAGTTAATTCATCTTTATTTGCTAATTCTCTTAATTCCTTACTATGTTCTCTTTCTGTATCAACATACATACCTAGTATAATAGCTATAACAAATAAGGCTGCACTAAGAACTAAATCTCTTTCAAAATATAACCTTAACATTTCTTCATTTCCACTTGTAAACATTATACTAATAGCTAGTATTGCTACTATTTGAATAATAGAAGATGCTACACCATAATTTTTCCCAAACTGTATTGAGGATATTATAACTATAAATATACTAAGTAATTTATATCCACTTTCTGCTTTTCCTGTGAAAAATACTACTATTATAAACATTCCTATCAGTATAGATGTTTCTAAGTAATCTAAAAATTTAGGAGACTTATCTATTCTATTTTTAGTATAAATAGATATCCATAAAAAGTAACCCATTAATATTGTTAATATTATACTTATTGATATTGTAATAGTTATTGCATCCTTTGCTTGTTCTTCAAAAGTTACAAAACTTGCTATAGCTAATAAACTTGATATAACGTATATAACCTTTAGTATAACTATTATCTCAAAAACTTTTTTATTTCTTTTTTTATCAAAATTTTGCATAGATTTCACCTAGAACTGTCTTTATTAAATTAAAATCATGAGGAGTAAATCCTCATGATTTTTTATTATTCTTCTCTTAATGACTTTGGTACTTCTGGTTCAAAGAATATAAGCATACAATATGTTGATGCTCCTTCTGCAACTTTAGTTAATAAATCAGATACTGAACCTAATAAGAAATCCATCTTATTTCCCCCTTACATTTTATTTTGCCCTAAATATATTTAAGACATATTTTTAGATAAAAACTTATTTATATTAAAAAAATTATCTAACAAGTTGATAAGTCTGCCCCCTAGGCTAGTTAATACAAACACTTGAAGTCCTATTCCTAGTACCATTGATAAGGCTATACTTTTTGCAATTGTAACATTGTTTATTGAATATATACTAAGTAATATTATAATTAAAACTACATATATATTAATTAGATTAAAGGCTTTTTTTCTTAATTTTTTTCTAGTACTTTCTTTTTTCAAAGGTTTATTCTTTGATGGTGCTGGACATTTTTTATATAAAATATAATAAGAAAATCCTATTATAGATATTATCATTAATATAGTAATACTCATATCAATATCCATTATACTTATTGATATATAAGATAGTATATATGCTAATATAACTCCTATTAAAGTGCATCTCTCTGGGCTAGTTGCATGCACACCTCCAGAATACCTTTTTAAAATAGCGGATGTTATAGATATTGTCATAATTTCAATTAATGTTTTAGTTAATAAACCTACTATTATCGTTACAACTATTGCTAAACTAGTATGTAATATTGTAAATAGCCCATAGTTTATAACTGCTATTTCTTCATCATTTTTATCAAGCTTCTTCCCTAACTTATTCGACGCTTTTAACGATAACTCCTCTATTATCCCCATAATTATCCCCTCTTAATATATTGGTTCACATTTTCCATAACTATTTTTTTTAGTAAAAATACAATTCCTATAGCTATTAAAAGTGACGGTAACGTTCTTATAGCTGAAATTGGTCCGTCTTGATTAGTTAAAATTTCTATTGGTATATTTAATAAACTTGTTGCTATAAAAATATATATCCCTTCACTCATGGCAAGTGCTATAAAAAATAAGCATGTTGATATTACTGTTCTTAATAAATCACCATTTGACATTTTGTATAACATTATTCCTAAAGCTATCATAGATAATATTGTATGTACTCCAAAATTTATAGGTAAAGATCTTATCGCTATTACTATCACACCTAATAAAAATCCTTTTTTTAGGATTTCTTTATTATCTAATTTTATTCCCATAAGCAACATCCCACAAAATATAGTTACTAGACTTTCTGGAAATGTACGCAAGATCATATATCCTATTGATGATGTTAACATGGTCTAACTCCTATTCTTATCACATATTAAGAAAAATTTTTCAATTTTTAAAAATGTTTTCTCAGTTCTAAGAAAAATCGTTGGCATTATATACCAACGATTTTTCTTATACTATATATTATATATATTTTCTCATATTTTTCAATGCGTTTTTTTCTATTCTCGATACTTGCGCTTGCGATATACCTATCTCATCAGCTACTTCTATTTGAGTTCTTCCTTTATAAAACCTAAGATCTAAAACTAACCTTTCTCTGCTATTTAATTTTTTTATGGCCTCTTTTAAGGCAATTTCTTGTAACCAATTTTCATCTGTATCTTTTTTATCTTGAACTTGATCCACAACAAATATTGCATCTCCATTATCCTGATAAACTGGATCAAATAATGATATAGGATCCTGTATTGCATCTAATGCCATTACAACATCTTCAATAGGTAATTCTAATTCCTTAGATATCTCAGATACTGTAGGTTCCTTTGAATTTGATCTAACAAGTCTTTCTCTTACTTGTAAGGCCTTATATGCAATATCTTTTAATGACCTACTTACTCTTATTGGATTGTTATCTCTTAAATATCTTCTTATCTCACCTATAATCATAGGGACTGCATAAGTTGAGAATCTTACATTTTGACTTAAGTCGAAGTTATCAATAGCCTTTATAAGTCCTATACATCCAATTTGAAATAAATCGTCTATATTTTCCCCTCTATTGTTGAATTTTTGTATTACACTTAAAACTAGTCTTAAATTACCTCTTACAAATTGCTGTCTTGCTTCTTCATCCCCATCTTTTATCTTGTGAAGAAGTTCGGTCATCTGATTATTTTTAAGTACTGGAAGTTCAGATGTATTTACACCACAGATTTCAACTTTATTAATTTGCATAAATTTCAGTCCTCTCTTAAAAGTTTTATCTATATGAAATTATTTACACATCATATTTTTTTATACTTTTAAGAGATAATTATATAAATTTTTTCATTTCTTTTTTTAATCTTGATATTATTTTTTTTCTAATCTAGATATATAAGATTGAGATATTCCAAGTATATTAGCTACTTCTTTTTGAGTTTTCTCCCTTCCCCTATTTATTAACCCAAACCTTAATTCCATAATTTGCTTTTCTCTATCTGATAATCTATCTAAAGCCATAACCAATAAATCTTTATCTATCTCTTCTTCTATTATTTTATAGATTTCATCATTTTCTGTTCCTAATACATCTGAAAGTAGTAGTTCATTTCCATCTAAATCTATATTTAAAGGTTCATCAAAGGATACTTCTACCTTCTTTTTATTATTTTTTCTAAGATACATTAGGATTTCATTTTCGATACATCTTGATGCGTAAGTAGCTAATTTTATATTTTTATTTAACTTAAATGTATTTACAGCTTTAATAAGTCCTATCGTGCCAATTGATATTAAATCCTCAATATCAATTCCAGTGTTTTCAAATTTTCTAGATATATATACTACTAATCTTAAATTTCTCTCTATTAAAATTGTTTTTACTTCTTCATCTTTTTCTAACCTTTGTAATAGCTCACTTTCTTCATCTGAATTTAATGGTGGTGGTAATACATTTACGCCCCCCATGTAATACACACCTTTTGGTTTTAAGATTTTAAATTTAATTAGTATTTTCTTAATTCTGATAGATAACTTTGCAATTAATGACTTCATAATAATCTCCCCCTTTTGTTTGTTTTATTTACGATAATATACTAGGATTTAGTATAGCATTGTATTTATCATCATCAAAATCTGATATTCCAACCACTATATTACCTATTTTTGTTTTATCAATTTCTATATAATCAGCTTTTATACCAAGCATTATATTATTTTTGCTACTTCCACCATGCTTATAAGGTATAACTCTTACCCTAGATGCAATATCACTTTCTAAATTATCTATTATACTTTCAATCTCAACTATATCTATATCATCGTATTCATAATCGTATAGATAGCTTGGAATTATATTTCTCAAAGCTTTGGATTTTACTATTACTATGTCATTATTACTTAAAGGATCTTTTAATAAATTTCCAGTATCTAATAATGCCTTGCAACTACATGTCTTATTAAGCAATGTTATTTCAATTTCTTTTGTACTCTCCTTTATTTGCCTCATTAAACTTATATCATTATAGATATATTTTAAAAGTTCACAACTTGTATATGCACAAATGATTAAAAATGATATCTTTAAATGACTTATACCTGTGAAATAAATTATAAAAAATGTAGTTCCAGAAATAAATATATTAACTAATAAAAATACCAACAATACTCTAAAGTATTCTTTTTTATTTTTATAATCAAATAAAAATAATGTTATTAGTCCTATGATAATAATCTTTAGTGGTAGCGTAAATAATATATCTAGTTGTGGAAAAATGTACGCAATTGAATACAATGTACCTACAGATGCACATATCCATTTTTTTTTATTGTTATTATATTTTTTTGTTAGTATAGATGTACAACTTATAATAATATAATTTATTAATAGGTTTTCTATAATGTAGTACTCTATATACATTAAGCTAACCTCCTTTAACCTTTGTGTATATTATAAGTTAGATAGTTTATAATTTTATGTCATTTTTAATGGTCGAAACCCATTTATTTTAGTGTAAAAATTCACAAAAAAAGAAAGCATTCTGCTTTCTTTTCTATTTAATATTTATATAGTATTGTTATATTGTTTTTATTTAATTAACTTTGTTATTCTCTATACTAATATTTATTCAAAGTTATCTATCTTTATTCTTAAAATTATAATAACTAATTTTTTATATAAAAATTTTACTTTATTCATATCTCTACTTAATTTGCTAATTTCTCAAGTATTTTTTAGATTTATATATGCTATCTATATATTTTTTAATATTTTAAGCTTAATAAAAATTTTTTATATACAAAAAAAGAAGTCATTTAGACTTCTTTATCTTCTTCTTCTTAAGAAAGTTGGTATCTCCATTTCATCCTCTTCCATAAAGCTAGATCTTTTAGGTTCTTCTTTTGGAGCTATGATCTCTTCTTTCTCTTCTATTATTGATGTTTTTTGCATTTGTGGTGCTGGTTGTGTTGGTTGTGTATTTAAAGTAGGTCTTGAAGTAGCCTTTGGTTTTTCAGCTATCTTGTAACCTAAGTCATGATTATTTTCATCAAAACCAGTCGCTATAACAGTAATCATTATTTCTTCACCTAAGTCTTCTCTTATAGATGCACCGAATATTATGTTTGCTTCTGGGTCACATGACTCATTAACTAGAGTTGATGCTTCATTTATTTCAAGTAATCCTAGGTTAGGTCCTCCTGTTATGTTAAGTAAGACTCCTCTAGCACCTCTTATTGATGTTTCAAGAAGTGGTGATTGTATAGCTAGTCTAGCTGCTTCTATAGCTCTATTTTCACCTGAAGCACTTCCTAGACCCATATGAGCTAGTCCTTGTTCTTTCATTACAGAAGTAACGTCAGCAAAGTCTAAGTTTATAAGTCCTGGTACAGCTATTAAATCAGATATAGATTGTATACCTTGCTTTAATACGTCATCTGCTATAGAGAATGCGTCTAGCATAGATGTATTCTTTTGTACTATTTGTAAAAGTCTATCATTAGGTATAGTTATTAATGTATCAACTTTTGACTTTAATTCAGCTATCCCATTTTCTGCATTTTTCATTCTTACTTTACCTTCAAATAAGAACGGCTTTGTAACTACTCCTACTGTAAGTATTCCCATTTCTTTAGCAAGTTGAGCTATAACTGGAGCAGCACCTGTTCCTGTTCCTCCACCCATACCAGCTGTAACGAATACCATATCAGCACCTTGAAGTACCTTTACTATTTCATCCTTACTTTCTTCAGCGGCTCTTTTTCCTACTTCAGGATTTGCTCCCGCTCCAAGCCCTCTTGTTAATTTTTCACCTATTTGAATTTTATATTCTGCTTTTGATGTAAGTAAAGCTTGTTTATCAGTATTAACAGCTATAAACTCAACACCTTGAAGCTGTGCTTCAACCATTCTATTAACAGCATTGTTTCCACCGCCACCTGCACCTATTACTTTGATTTGTGCAAGTCCATCTGTTTCAACGTCAAAGTTTAGCATCGCGTAACCTCCCTATTTTATGATTATAAGTAAATGTATGTATTAATTATATCATTTAATTCTTGTTTTTGTTAATAATTAACTAAGTTATTCCACAAAAATATTCAATTTCCTCTTTTTTTATTTCTTAAATTTGTAACAATATGTCTTCTAATAACTGATAAGTTGTCATATAATCTCGACCTAAACACTAGTTTAGTGACATATTTACCTTAAAACCAAGACTTTATTGCACCAAATATAAAATCCTTACTTATAAGTATTTCTACAGATATATAAAAAATAATCTATAGGATAAGTAAACGTTATATAATATCAATCTACTATACATAAGGCTAATCTTATTAATATCCATATCATAAATGCTTACCCTCTTTATTTTACTTTGAAACACTTATATTTTTCAAGTTTTTTAATACTTTTTATTTATATTTTTTGTAGGAATTTTTTGTTATATTATTTTCCCCATTCATAACTTTTAATTGCATATTAAAAATCACTATGCCTTTTTATATTATTTTTGGTAAAATCACTCATACCTATGGCATGTAAATTGGATTTTTACCCTGTCTAAAATCAACTGTTCCTTTACTTATTTTACTACTTTGTAAATCTATTAATATTGCTTCTGTTTTTTTTATATTTTTTTCTATCTCTTTATTGTTTAAAAATATAATTTCTAAACCTTTTGGAGTGTACATTCTTATAGAATCTTCTTCTATTTTAACCTTATTTATTTTTTTGTATAAAGTGCAACTTTTTATATTTTTTAATACTTCCAATAAATTATTTTTATATCTTTCTTTTTTAAACTTTATATTATTATTCTTATCTAGCTTATATCCAATATCTATCATAAGATAATTATCTATTTCTTCATCTTTCTTAACTTTATCTATAAACTTACCTTTATTATCAATATAACATTTTAAACCATCATCTTGAATTATTCCTGATATTTCTTTTTCTATAATTATTATATGTAGCTTATTTGGAAATTCCCTTTTTACCCTTACATCTTCTATGTACTTATTTTCCTCAAGTTCTTTTTCCATATCTTTTAAGTTGTACATAAATATATTTTTATCTTCTCTTAGATCTAGAATTCTAACTATATAGTCCTTTGAAATTTTCTCATTTCCTTCAATTCTTATTTGATTACTATTGAAAATCTTGCTATTCAGTAGTGTGTATAAAATTACTATAATTATTAGTATTAATATTAGAATATTTATTAAAGCTCCCTTTTTTAATCTTTTCATAAAATATATCTCCTTAAAAATCGTATATAATATTAATACAACTAATAATATAATTTATCCTTTATACAATATAATCTTCATGAAAAAAAGGCTTAAAAGCCTTTTATTTTTCTATTTCCTCTATTTTTAATATATTTGCACCTAATCTTGTTAGGATATCTTCTATATTTTCATAACCTCTCTCAATATGATATATATTACTTATTTCTGTTTCCTGTGGAATAGTTAATGCCGCTAATACTAAAGCTGCCCCTCCTCTTAGGTCTGGAGATTTAACTTTTGCACTTCTTAACTTTTCTACACCCTTTATCATACATATATTTTCTGTTATATATTTAATATTAGCTCCTAACCTAGTTAATTCAGCACAATGCATAAACCTATTTTCAAAAATAGTCTCATGAAATACACTTATCCCATCCGAAAGGGTCATAAATGTCATAAGTTGAGCTTGCATATCTGTTGGAAATCCTGGATGAGGTGAAGTCCTAACTAAATCTATTGATTTTATTTTACTTGGAGGTTTAAGTAATAACCCACCATTTTTATACTCTATTTCACACCCTGCACTTCTTAGCTTATCACTTATAGGCTCCATATGTGATATTACTACATTATCTACTTCAAGTTTACCATTAGTTAATGCCGATGCTATCATATATGTTCCTATTGCTATCCTATCTGGTATGACATCATGTTCTACTCTGCGAAGTTTTTTTACACCTTCAATTTCTATATAATTAGTTCCGGCTCCCTTTACCTTGGCACCCATTTTATTTAAAAAATTTTGTAAATCTTCTATTTCAGGTTCTCTAGCTGCATTATATATTTTTGTTATTCCTGTTGCTTTAACTGCAGCTAGAATTGCATTTTCGGTAGCTCCAACACTTGGAAACTCAAAGTTTATTATATTTCCCTCTAAACTATCCTTATAACACTTTATAAAACCTTCGTCCTCTTCTATCCTTATACCTAATTTTTTTAAAGCCTTAAGGTGTAAATCTATTGGTCTTGAACCAATTGCACATCCTCCTGGGTAACTTATTTTAGTATAATCAAATCTACCAATCATTGCTCCCATTATAATTATGGAAGATCTCATTTTTCTAACGTAGCACTCCTCTATCTCCACTTGATCAGCAAATGAGCTATCTACAATAAGTGTACCATCGCTATAACTTACTTTACATCCAATGCTTTCTAATATTTTTATCATAAAATGTACATCTGATATATCAGGTACATTATGGATAATACTCACACTTTCATTAAGTATGGTGGCTGCCATTATTGGTAATATAGCATTTTTAGCTCCTCTTATACTAAGCTTTCCTTCTATTTTGTTGCCACCTTTAATTATATACTTAGACAAAATTATCCCCCCTAGTGCTGTATGTTAAATCATAAGGTCTATAATTTAAATATTATGTGCTAGAGGGGATATATGTTACTTTTTCTTTATTCCAATTACTTTTGGTTGTTCTTGTTCTGTATCTTTATTACAAGCATTTTGTACTTCTTCTGCTTGATTGTTTGTTTTTATCTTTTTATTTTCTTTTTTAGATGGTGATTTTTGCTTGTTATTAGCATTATAAATTTTTAGTATTTCATCATATATTATTTCAATAGCCTCAGGCTTTCCTATTTCTTTACTTGCATTTGCCATATCTATTAATTTTTCTTTATCTCCTAAAAGCCTAAATACTGTTTCATTTAATTTTTCAGGAGTTAAATCTTTTTCAAGTATCGCTATTCCAGCACCTTGATTTTCTATACTTTTAGCATTATACTCTTGATGATTTTCAGCTGTATATGCTTTTGGTATAATTATTGATGGTTTTCCAAGTGCTGTTATTTCAGCTAAAGATATAGCCCCTGCGCTTCCTATAACTAAATCACTTGCTGCTAATGCATTAGCCATATCTTCTAAATATGGTACTACTTTTTGGTATGGCTTTAAATTTAAGTGACTTATAGTTTGAGAGAATTCTTCATAGTAATACTTTCCTGTAGCAAATATAAATGCTACGTCTTCTTTTACCATATTATCTATGACTAATCTCATTGCATTGTTTATATCTTCACTTCCTCCACTACCTCCGTAGCAAAGTACCATTTTCTTATCTTCAGTTATCCCTAAATTTCTTCTTGCTATATTTTTTCTAGCATTTAATATTTCTTTTCTTACTGGATTTCCTGTAAGTGTTAATTTTTCTCTACTATCTTCAGGGAATCTTTGATGAGAATCTTCAAAGCTTGTTAATACTTTTGTAACCATCTTAGAAAGTATTTTATTAGTGACACCTGGGAAAGAGTTTTGTTCATGTACTACTGTTGGAACCTTATTTATAGCTGAGTTAAATAAAACTGGACCACTTACATACCCACCAGTTCCTATTACAACATCTGGCTTAAATTTTTTAACAACTCTTCTTGATTGCTCTAATCCTTTAAATAACTTAAATACTCTTTTTACATTATCTAAATCTATTTTTCTTTTAAATCCTTGTACTGTTACTGTTTCTAATCTATATCCATATTTAGGTACTATTTCTGATTCTATACCCTTTTGAGTTCCTACAAAAAGTATTTCTGCTTCTGGATGCTCCTCTTTTATTTTATTTGCTATGGCTATGGCTGGATAAACGTGTCCCCCAGTTCCACCGCCTGATAATAAAACTCTCATTTTATCCTCTCCTGTTAATTAATTTTGACATGTTTTGAGATATTTAGGACTATTCCTATAGCACTCATAAATATTACAAGGGAAGTTCCCCCATAACTTATAAATGGTAATGCAACTCCTGTAACTGGCATTGATGATGTTGCTACAGCAATATTTAAAGCTGCCTGTATTCCTATTTGTGCACCAATTCCTATAACTACCATACAAGCAAATATATTGTCGCATTTTAATGCTATTCTTACGCATCTATACACTAGTATAACAAATAACATTATAACTACTGCACAACCTATAAGACCTAGCTCTTCTCCTATTATAGCAAATATAAAGTCATTTTGGGGCTCTGGTATGTAAAACCACTTTTGCTGGCTCTTTCCTAGTCCCATGCCAAATAGTCCTCCAGAGCCTAATGCATAAAGCCCTTGAATGACTTGATACCCATTACCTAATGGGTCTTGGAAAGGGTCTAGAAATGATAATATACGCTTTAATCTATACTCTGAAGTTAATCCAAGTGCTAAGAATAATGCAATACCACTACCAAACATAAATCCAACTATTTTCATACTCATCCCTGCAACAAATATCATAACAAATGTTACTAATATTATAGTTCCTGCTGTTGACATGTTTGGTTGACCCATTATAAGTGTAAAAAATAAAAGTGGTACTAACATTAGTGGTATAAGCCCTTTTCTAAAAGACTTTATATTTTCATATTTTTTCTCTATTAATTTAGCTGTAATTATTATAGTTGCAAATTTAGCTATTTCAGCAGGTTGTATTGTAAATGCACCTACCCCTAACCATCTTCTAGCTCCGTTTGCTTTTATTCCAAGTGGAGTAAGTACTAATATAAGTAGTATTATAGATACTATACCTATAGGCTTTGTATTCTTTTTCCAGACCTTATAATCTACATTTGAAATAGTAATCATACAAATAAATCCTAGTATTGCATAAATTACATTTCTCTTTAGAAAATAATAAGCATCATGATGCTTAAAGGAGGATTGAACAAAGCTCGCACTAAACACCATGATGATTCCTATAAATACTAAAGTCATTGTAGTGTAAAATATCACACTATCAAACTCTGTTTTAACATTTTTTTCAATTTGTTTTTTTAAAGCTTCCTTAGTCATTAAAGACTTACCTCCATTCCCAAGACTAAGAGGTTACTTTAATTTGTTTACATTATCCTTGAAGTCATTACCCCTTACTTCATAACTCTTATACATATCCCAGCTTGCACAAGCAGGAGAAAGAAGTACTACATCATTTTCTTTTGCGATTTTATAAGATGTATTAACTGCTTCTTCCATATCTTTTGCTAGATATATTTCTTTAAATCCTTTTTTAATTGCACATTCTTTTATTAAATTTGCTGTTTCCCCTAAAAGAACTAATGCTTTTACATTTTCTTTAGCTACTTCTAAAAATTCATCAAAAGTACTTTTCTTATCCATACCACCTGCTATTAATATTATAGGCTCCTTGTAAGACTGTACTGCCTTTATAGATGAATCTGGATTAGTAGCTTTAGAGTCATTTACAAATGTTACTCCATTTAGCGTTTTAACATATTCTTGTCTATGTTCTACCGCTTTAAATGTTTTTAGTACTTTTCTTATAACTTCTATGTCAACTTTTAGAACATATGCAATCATTGCTGCTGCCATACAGTTTTCTAAGTTATGATTTCCTGGTAAACTTAGCTCATCTTTGTTTAAAAGTACTATTTCTTTATCTAATCTTATAACTATATTGTTATTCTTATCTAAGAATATTCCTTCTTTTAATTCTGTAGTTCTTGAGAAGAATATTTTCTTAGCTTTAACTTTATCTTCTAATGCTCTTACATTTTCATCATCGTAATTTAGTATAGCAAAGTCTTCTTCATCTTGATTCATAAATATTCTAGATTTTGCTTGTATATAGTTTTTCATCGTATGGTGTCTATTTAAATGATCTTCTGTAAAGTTTAATATAGCACTAACACGTGGTTTAAAAGTGTCTATACTTTCTAATTGGAAGCTACTTAGCTCTGTTACTAATACAGAATCCTTAGTAGTAACCTCCACTGTATCTATAACAGGATTACCTATATTTCCAACGATATATGTATCATTGCTATTAGCTTTAAATATTTCTCCTACTAAACTTGTTGTAGTAGTTTTTCCATTTGTTCCTGTTATACCTATAAATACTGGATTATTAGTAGATAGTCTATAAGCTAATTCTACTTCTCCAATTAGTTCTATATTTTTCTCTTTTATCTTTAGTATAAATGGTAAATCTAGAGGAACTCCAGGAGATACCACTACTAATTCTATATCATCTATATTTTCTGGATGATATCCTAAGATATATTCTATATTGTCTAAGTCTTTTAATTCATTTAATATATCTTCTAGTTTTTCTTTTTCTTTTATATCATTTACTATTATATTAGCACCTAATTTATTTAAATGCTTTATTGTTGATATACCAGTTTTTGCAAGCCCTACTAATAGAACTTTTTTTCCATTAAGGTTCATTTTATTACCCCCACAATTAGAATATTGCTATTATTCCTATCCATGCTAAAACTACAGTAACTATCCAGAATGTAAATACCACTCTAGTTTCAGGCCATCCACATTGTTCAAAGTGGTGATGTATAGGTGCCATTTTGAATATTCTTTTTCCTCTTAGTTTGAAAGATCCTACTTGAAGTATTACTGATAATGCTTCTGCAAAGTATACTCCTCCAACTAATGGTATTAATAATATTGAATTAGTTAACACTGCAAATGCCGCAACTGCTCCACCTAATGCCATAGAACCAGTATCACCCATAAATATTCTAGCTGGGTATGAGTTAAATCCTAAAAATCCTAAACATGCTCCTACTGTAGCTGCTGCTAATACTGCAACATCAGGATTTGCAACTGTAGTGTATGATGCAAGTAACATAAAGAATATTGAAACTATTAAAGTTATTCCTGATGCTAACCCATCTAATCCATCAGTTAAGTTTACTGCATTTACTATACCTATTATTATAAATGTCATTATAGGTACGTATAATGGTCCTAAGTTTATATATGCATCTGTAAATGGTATTATAAGCTGCGCTGCACTTGGCGATGCACTATATTGATAATATGATATATATATAGCAAGTGCAAATTGAAGCACTATTTTTTGCCAAGGCTTTAAACCTAAAGATCTTCTTTTCTTTATTATTATAAAGTCATCTAAAAATCCTACCATACCAAATCCTATTATTGATATAAGACCTATTATTAAATCATTTCCAATTTGACTTCTAGTAAGCCCTGTTATTAGTATTGCTACCATCATTAATATTCCACCCATAGTAGGTGTTCCATTTTTTGCTAAATGTGTTTGAGGACCATCATCTCTAACCGTCTGCCCAAACTTAAATTTTGTTAACATTGGTATAAAAATTGGTCCTAATATTATTACTATTAGAAATGAAATCAATGATGTATACGTAAGTTCTGTTATTCCTAACATAATATATCTCCTCTCCCTTGCTGGCTATTTCTTTTGTTAATTACTTATTAAGATGTTCTACTATTTCTTCTAATTTCATACCTCTAGATGCTTTAACTAAAACTACATCTTCTTTATTTACTAAACTATCTATTTTACTTATAGCTTCTTCTTTAGTTTCAAAATGATATGCATTTTGGCTATTAAATCCTAATTTTACTGCCTCATCTTTTATAAACTTTGAATCATTACCTATAGTTATTAATAAGTCAGTATTTTTAACTGCTTCTTCTCCTACTAATCTATGTCCATACTCTGCATGTTCACCCATTTCAAACATGTCTCCAAGTATAGCTACTCTTTTTTTATTATATCTTCCTAATATTTTTAGAGCTGCTTTCATAGAATCTGGACTAGCATTATATGCATCATTTATGATTGTTAGGTTTTCATTTTTTATTATGTCTAGTCTCATTTTTGTAGCTTTGAAGTTTTTTAACCCTTCTTTTATCTTATCTAGTGAAATATTTAAACTCATTCCAACTAAAACTGCTGCCATTGCATTGTATATATTGTGTTCACCTACTGTAGGTATAAATATTTCTTCTTTAGAACCATTTATTATACATGTAAATGTTATACTATCTTCATTCATTTCATAGCTCTCACAATATATATCATTGTCTTTTGTAAATCCAAAAGTTTTTAGATTATAGTTAAGTTCTTTGTTTTTTAAGGTTGATAAAAACTTATCATCTCCATTAACTATTAATGTGCATGAAGAATCAAAATTTGTGGCTATTTCAAGTTTAGCTTTTAATATACCTTCTTGAGATCCTAAATTTTCTATATGAGATAACCCTATATTAGATATTACTCCTATTTTGGGATTAACTATATTAGCTAGGTATTCTATTTCATTAAAACCTGACATCCCCATCTCTATAACTGCACATTCATGACTGTCATCTAATTTAAATAATGTTAATGGAACTCCTAATTGATTATTTAAATTACCTTCGTTTTTTAAAGTATTAAACTTTGATGATACTGCTGAGTATACCATATCCCTTGTAGTTGTTTTACCAACACTACCTGTTATTCCTATATATGGTATATCAAATTGCTCTTTATAATATTTCGCTATATCACCAAGTGCTACCTCAGTATCTTTGACTTCTATTAAATTTATGTCCGAACTATCTAATTTTATGCTACTACTTTCATTTTTTATAAAAGTTTTGCATCCATTTTCATATGCTGAGCACATAAACTTATGTCCATCTAAGTTTTCACCTACTATAGCAACAAATGCATTTTTGTCATTTGCATTTCTACTGTCTATAACTATATCTTCAATACAGAAATTTTCATCGCCTAGTATTAATTTACCTTTCGTTGCAATAACTATATCAGCTACTGTTAGACTTTTCATCTTTCAACCTCCTTTAAGTTATTAAATTTAACTTAATTTTCTGAATAAAGGGCAATGTATGTGTTATACATTGCCCCCCTTCTACTCTTAACTTTATAATTATATAATATATTATTGTTTTTTTGAAGGTATTTCTAACAGATGTTAATAATCTTTTGCTTTTCAATTACAAATTTTTACATTTCCCTCCAGAAGTATTATAGTTCTTTTATATCTATTAATTATTTAAAATAAAGTGCTATACTAGATTCTTCATCTACCTTTATACCAGGTTTTGGAAACATATCAATAACCTTAGTCCCTTTAGGAATTTCTATATCTGTGTCTAAGTTAGGTATTAAGTTAACATCTTCTAATGCCTTAACAGCATCTTCTATAGCTAAGTCCCTTACGTCTGGAACTGTAACTTTATTTTTTTCAAATTCTTCTTTTTCTTCTTCACTATATTTTGGCTCTACTCCTAAATAAGGTAGTGCATCATTCATTATTTCTTTTACTATAGGTCCTGCTGTTGTACTACCAAAAGCACTTACCCCTGTTGGTTCATCAACTATTGCAAGTACTACTATTTGTGGATCATCAGTTGGAGCTATGCCTATAAATGAACATATATATTTTCCTTGTGCATACCTTCCATCTATAACTTTTTGAGCAGTACCTGTTTTTCCACCTATTCTATACCCTGGGATATATGCAGCTTTACCTGATCCTTGGCTTACAACAGATTCTACTATGTCCATCATCTTCTTTGATGTTTCTTCTGATATTACTTGTTTAACTTTCGTAGGTTTTATTTCCTCAATTACATTCCCTTGATTGTCTGTATAAGCTTTTACAAATCTAGGCTCCATTCTATTACCATCATTAGCTATAGATGATATTGCAGTTATTAGTTGTATTGGAGTTACAGATATAGATTGGCCAAAAGATATAGTAGCTAACTCTACTGGACCAACATTTTTTTCATTATATAGTATACCTTTTGCTTCTCCTGGAAGATCTATATTTGTTTTATCCATAAATCCAAATCCTTCTATGTAATCATATAACTTTGATACTCCTAATCTATTACCAACTTCTATAAATACAGGGTTGCAAGAATTTTGCACTCCTTCTTTAAAACTTTGCTCTCCATGAGGTCTATAATGTCTCCAACATTTTATTCTTTGACCTTTGATAGTTACTCCACCTGTACATGTGAACTTATCATTTTCTTTTATTACATTTTCTTCTAATCCTGATGATGATGTTATAAGTTTAAATGTTGAACCTGGTTCATATGTATCACTTATAGCTGGATTTCTCCACATTTTATAATATCCTTGTATCTTATCTTTTTCACTGTATTTATCTAATTCTTCTTGATAGTATGGATATATTGGAGTTCTTGGGTCATTTGGGTCATAATCTGGCTTAGATGCTAGAGATAATATATCTCCTGTTTTAGGATCCATTGCTACAACTGTTACCCTTTTAGCATTATTAATTTCATAAGCTTTTTGAACAGCTTTTTCAGTATAATGTTGTATTACTTCATCTATTGTAAGTACTAACCCCTTACCTTGAACAGGTTCATAGTATTGTTCCATTCCTCTTGGTATTTCTCTTCCTGATGCATCAGTACTTACTATTAATTTTCCTGCCTGGCCTTTTAAATACTTATCATATTGCATCTCAATACCTGCTATTCCTTGGGAATCACTTGATGTATGCCCTAATACATAAGAAGCAAAGTTTCCATATGGATAGTACCTTTGATTGTCTTCTGCTACCCATATACCAGGTATTTTAGCTTCTCTTATTTTTGTTGCTTTTTCATCATCTATCCATCTTTCTATTTTAACTAATGCCATATTTTTTTTATTTACTTGCTTATATACGTCTTCATATTCTTTGTCTAAAATTTCAGCTACTTGTGTTGCTGCACTTTTTTTGTCTTTGACTTCTACAGGCTTACACCACACAGTGTATTTTGTAACACTTACGGCTAGTTCTTTCATGTTTCTATCATATATAGTTCCTCTTTTAGGCTCTATAGGAATTTCTCTAGTTTGTTGTTCAATTGCCTTAGTACTTAACCACTCCCCTTTTACGAGTTGAAGATATCCTGTTCTAAATGTTAGTCCCAAAAAAAGAATACATGCTAACATAAGAACAAGCACTAACCTCTTTTTGCTTATTCTTTTTACTTTTTTACTCAATTGTTTCCCCCCTTACTACTTAATCTGTATGTATCTTATTTGATTCTTTGTAGGATAATCCATATTAAGTTCTTCTCTAGCTCTTTTTTCTATTTCCTGTATTGAGGTTTTAGTATCTGCATTAGCTTTTGCTTCCTCTAGCCTTATTTCTTCTTTTCTCAATTCCTTTTTAAGATTACCTATGCTATATTTAAGTTCCCCTATTACTGAATAACCACATATATTTATTATTAATGTCATAAAAACTCCTACTGATAATGAGAGAATAAAAATCATTTTTTTTATTTTTTTTACTCTTATAATTTTATGTTTATTCTTTTTTCTCTTTTTATATTCGTTTATATCCTTGATTTTATTATTTTTTTCCATTAATCCACCTTCACTTTATCTTCTGATTTATTTTATATAAAATTCTTTCTAAATTTAAATTTGTAAATTATTTATATATTTCAAGTTTATGCACTACCTTCCTTTAAACTTTCATCGTAAAATAAATACAATAACAAACAAAAAAACTAGGAAATGATTATATATAACAAAATAATTTTTTCTTATTACATTAATTTACATAATCTATTTAATAAAATTTTGTCTTTATGAAAATAAAAAAGAGTGTTTTATGATTTTATAATCACAACACACTCTTTTTATATTATATTCTTTCACATACTCTTAGTTTTGCACTTCTACTTCTTGGGTTAACTTCTATTTCTTCATCACTTGGTAATATTGGTTTTCTTGTTATTACTTTTACAAGTGATTCTTTGTCACATTGACACATTGGTATATGAGATGGACATACACAATCTAATGCTAAGTCTCTAAATTCATTTTTTACTATTCTATCTTCTAATGAATGGAATGTTATTATACAAACTCTTCCACCTTTATTCATTATAGATACTGCATCATCTATCATTTTAGTTATTACACCTAATTCATTATTTACTTCTATTCTTATAGCTTGGAAAGTTCTTTTAGCTGGATGTGGTCCATCTATTCTAGCTTTTTTAGGTATTGCCTTTTTTATTACTTCTACAAGTTCACCTGTTGTTTCTATAGGTTTTTCTTTTCTTTCTTCAACTATAAACTTAGCAATACGCTTTGACCAATTTTCTTCTCCGTATTCTTTTATTATTTTGTGTAATTCATCTTCACTATATGTATTTACAACATCATATGCAGAAAAATCACATCTTACGTCCATTCTCATATCAAGTGGTGCATCTTGCATATATGAAAATCCTCTATCAGCTTCATCTAATTGATGAGATGATACTCCTAAATCAGCTAAAACTCCATCTATTTTATTTACACCGATTTTTTCTAATTCTTCTTTTATATTTTCAAAGTTACTATGAACAAATCTTACTCTATCGCTATATTCACTTAATCTTTCTTTTGCTGTAGCTATAGCATTTTTATCTTGGTCAAATCCTATAAATAATCCTTTATCTGATAATCTTTTTACTATTTCCTTTGAGTGTCCAGCACCACCCATTGTACAGTCTACATACACTCCATCTGGTTTTATATTTAAATTATCTATACACTCATTTAAGAGTACTGATACGTGATGAAATTCCATTTTGATATTCTCCTTAACCTAACTTTATTCTTCTGTGTTTTCTTTTTTTGATTTTTTTGATAAGTATATATGACAAATAATACCACCTATAATTCCTATTAAACTAATAGCTTGGGCCATTCTTATAGGCCCTAGCATTAAACTATCCGTTCTAAGACCTTCTATAAAGAATCTTCCTGTTGAATATAATATAATATAATATACTATTATTTGCCCTTCATATTTCTTTTTCTTTCTAAATAACCATAGGAATATAAATATACCTAAATCCCAAATAGATTCATATAAAAATGTTGGATGAACCTTTACACCATCTACCATTATGCCCCAAGGTAGCGTTGTTGGTCCTCCATGAGCTTCTCCATTTATAAAATTGCCCCATCTACCTATAGATTGAGCTAAAGGCATACCTATTATAACTGTATCTGCCATTTTTAAGAAATTTATTTTTCTTATTTTTGTAAATATGTACCCAGCTAATACTCCACCTATTAAGGCTCCATGTATAGCCATTCCTCCACCTCTAAAGTTTAGTATTTGAGAAGGATATTGAGAATAATATTCCCAATTAAATATTACATAATACAACCTTGCACATAATAAACCTGTTGGTATAGCAACTATGGCTAAATCTAGTACATCATCTTCTTTAATTCCAACTCTTTTAGCTTCCCTTAAAGCTATTATAGTTCCTAAAATCATTCCTGTAGCCATTAGTATCCCATACCACATAACATCTATCCCAAATATGTTAAATGCTACTCTGTCCATATTTTTCACCTCTTGAATTTGTTTTTTATTTAATTGTAAATATAAAACTTGTATAAATTATTAATTTCTCTGTAATATTTTAATAATATTAATATATCTTATATATGCTAATTATTCAATGTTAATAGTATTATATTTAATATTTAGCTAATTTTATTTATATAGACATATTAGTTACTTGGAAGTAAAATATTATAGATAAGTATATACTTGAGGTGAAGATATGGAAAAAAAATATTCAATGCCTATATATCATAAAATCGCTCTAGATATAGCTAATAAAATTCACCTTGGAGAAATTAAAGAAGGCAGTTTACTAAAGGGAAGATCTTCTCTTGCTGCTACCTATAATGTTTCTCCTGAGACAATTAGAAGAGCTATGAAAATACTAGAAGATTTAGGCGTAGTTTCTAGCGTTAAAGGAAAAGGTATTTTAGTTTTATCATCGGATAAAGCACTTTCTTTTCTAAATAAGAACCAAAATATTACAAATGTATCATCATACAAATCTAATTTAAATAAACTTTTAGCATCAAAAGCTCAGTTAGAAAATGAAATACTTGATAATATAAATAAAATAATAGACTACTCTAGTAGGCTAGCCAATATAAACCCTTTAGTTCCTTTTGAATTTGAGATAACTAAAGAATGTAGAGTTATAGGTATGACTTCTGGAGAAACTAAGTTTTGGCAGCATACTGGCGCTACAATAGTTGGTGTTAAAAGGAATGGAGAGCTTATGATTTCACCTGGACCCTACATAGAATTTATGGAAAATGATATATTATTAGTTGTTGGGGATAGCAGTATCCACCATTCAGTTCCTTCATTTTTATATGAGGATAACACTAAAAATGATGTTTAAGCACAAATAAAAGCAGATTATGTCCTGTGATAATCTGCTTTTATTATATAAATTAATTGTTTATTTTTTCTATATTGTATTTTGCTGACTTTCTATCTTTATATAAGCTTGATTTTTTGCTTACTACATATATATTTTCTTGTTTAACTTCTTCCCTAAGAGCCTTAATAATAGATACAATGCTTAATAAAACTATTATAGTGAATGGAAATGCTGATACTATAGACACCATTTGTAGTGTATCTAGTCCTCCTGAAAGTAAAAGTGCTATTGCAAGAAGAGCTTGTATTAATCCCCATGCTATCTTTTTACTTCCTTTAGGATTTAAATCTCCATTTGATGTAAACATTCCTAATACATATGTTGCTGAATCTGCTGATGATATAAAGAATGTACATAAAAGTACCATAGCTACTATTGATAGCATTCCTCCAAATTGATATTGAGAAAATACTTCAAATAAGGCTAATTCCGTGACCTTTGTTGCACCTTGTACAAACACTGGGCCTAAGTGTATACCTAAGGTTCCAAACACTGTAAACCATACTATACAAACTAGGGCTGGTGCTAAAGTTACACCTACGATAAATTCTCTTATTGTTCTACCTTTTGATATTCTTGCTATGAATACCCCAACAAATGGTATCCAAGCTATCCATAGCGCCCAGTAAAATACTCTCCACTGACCTATCCATTCTTTGCTTGGATCCATGTATATACTTTGAGATATAAACTCTGTTAAGTATGCTTGTGTTCCATTTCGAAGATTATCTATCATCTCTAATTTAGGTCCTATTATTATTGCTCCAACTAATATAAATACTGCTAAACTTAAGTTTACATTAGATAATATCTTTATTCCTTTATCAAGCCCACTAGTTGAACTTAATATATATAAAACAGTTGCTATAGCTATTATTATTATTTGTAACTTTAAAGTGTTTTCTATGTTAAATACATATTCAAGTCCACCTGCTATTTGCATAGTTCCCATACCTAAAGATGTTGCTATACCTGTTACTGTTGTAAATACTGCTAGTATATCTATTGTTTTTCCTATTGGACCTCTTACTCCATCTTCTCCAAGTATAGGTAAGAATATGCTACTTATAAGCCCTGGTGAATCTTTTCTAAATTGGAAGTATGCAAGTGCTAGTCCCATTATAGAATATGCTGCCCATGGATGAAGTCCCCAGTGTATATAAGACTGTTGCATTGCAAATGTTACTGCCTCGTTAGAAGCAGGTGTAGCCCCTATTGGTGCTATAAAATGTTTCATTGGTTCTATTGTACCGAAAAATATTAATCCTATTCCCATTCCTGCTCCAAATAGCATAGAGAACCAAGATAGTTTACTAAACTCTGGTTTATCATTATCTTTACCAAGTTTTATATCTCCGTATTTGCTGCAAACTAAAAATATTGCAAAACCTACTAATATTAACATGGTTATTATGTAAACCCAACTGAAATTTTGTATTATGACATTAAACATGTTGTTAGATATTTCTTTGAATTTATCTGGAAATGCTATACCAGAAAAGACTACTGATATTGACAGTATCAACGATAATAAAAATACATAATTCGTTTTATTTTTGTTGTATATGTTGTTCAAATTAATTCCCCCTAATTCTTCATTTATTTAGGTGACTTAATCAAAAGTTTTTATAACCTACAACTTCATTATATTGCCAAGTTGTATCTTATGTCAACAAAAGACCTCTGTTTTCTCTTAATTTATACAATTTAAATACATTGAAATTCCAGTACTTGTATTCATTTATAATTTTTTTATTTTTCTATTGACTTTTCACTATAAAAAATAGCTAACTCTCATGAGTTAGCTATTTTTTATTTTCCACTTGGTTCAACTATAGATATTACACAATATTCTTCTTTTAAGTGACTGTGTAATCTTTTTTCTACTTCACTAAATTCTATTGATTTTAGTACATCTAGATAGTCTAGTAAATTTATATCCTTAAATTTATAAGATATAAAGTTATTAGCTATAAAGTTTACAGAGTCAAAGTATTTTAAAAAGTTTCCTATTTTCTTTTTCTTTATTCTTTCAAACTCTTTTTCATCTAAGCCTTCTTTTTTATATTTTTCTACATATTCTAATATTTTATTCTTTACTTCTCTTGGATTATTCGAATCTCCACCTATTATTGTAAATGCATAGTCGATTTGAGATGAGAACCCTGCTCCAAAGTTTTCATTTATTAATCCACTCATATATAAATCTTCATATAGTCTGCTACCTTTTTTAAATATTATATCTATTAATATTTCAGTAACTATTTCTTTTTTAAGTAGTTCATTTCCTTTTATACCTACATTATCATCCTTAAATGCTATATTAAACATTGGCATAGATATAGGGAACTTCGCAACTACTTCCTTTTGATTTACTTCTTTAGGTTCATTTGGATAAAATTTTTCTATTTTATGAGATAACTTGTCTACATCGTAGTTATTAGATTTTTTAACAACATCCATAACCTTATCTACCTCTAAGTCACCAACAACAAATAGTGCCATATTTCCTGGGTTATAAAAAGTATTATAGCATTTGTATAATTCTTCTTTTGTTATTTTATATATACTATCAACAGTACCTGCAATGTCTACTCTTACTGGATAATTAACATATAATGCTTTAAGACAGTTAAAGTATACATTCCAATCTGGATCATCATTATACATTTTAATTTCTTGTTCTATTATTCCCTTTTCTTTCTCTACATTTTCATCTGTAAAATAAGGAGTTTGTACATAGTCTATTAAATGTTCTAAGCTCTCATAGAAATTTTCAGTACATGAGAATAAATATGCTGTCATAGTAAAGTTAGTAAATGCATTTGCACTTGCTCCCCACTTAGAAAACTTATCAAAAGCATTTCCACCATCTGGTTGTTCAAACATTTTGTGTTCTAAAAAATGTGCTATTCCTTCATTTACTCTTATTTTTTCATTTTCTCCAATAGGTACAAATTCTAGTTCATTAGAACCATAGTTTGTAGCTAACACTGCATATTTTTTAGTAAATCCTTTTTTAGGCATAAAGTAAACATCTAGTCCATTTTCTAACTTTTCATAGTACATTTCTTCATTTAGTATATCATTAACTATTTTGTCCATATCTATCACCTCACTAATTTCTTAAGAAATATATAGTATCAAGTTCTATATTTTCAAATGCTTTAACTATATCTTCAATTTCTACGCTTGCAACTTTATTTATTATTTCTTCTACTGTAGAATTTGTTTTACTCATTCCCTGTGCAAAATAAAAATCAGACATTCCTCCTATGCTATCTCCTAATGATTTCATAGAATTTATTAAAGCACTTTTACTGTTTTCTATTTCTTCTTTAGAAATTTCTCCTTTTTTAACACTCTCTAATTGCTTACCTACTAATTCCACTGTTTTTTCATAGTTTTGAGATTCTATTCCAGAAGATACAAATAATATTGATTTATATTTTTCAACTGATGAATATATATAGTAACATAAGCTTTCTTTCTCTCTTATATTTACAAACATCTTAGAATGTGGTCCACCACCTAATACATTAGAACCAACTATTAATGGATAGTATTTGCTTTCGTCTATATAGTCTATATTTGCTCTATATCCCATTACTAATTTACCTTGAGTTATATCCATTTTTTCTTCAATAGTTTTTACTTTTTCTACTTTCTTTTCATAAGTAGCTCTTGGTATATCTATTATTTCATCTCTTTCAAAAGTAAAGTTTTTAGTTATTGTTTCTTTTACTTCTTCTTCATCAAAATCTCCTTCTACAACTATGTCTATTGGAGATGTTTTTATTATTTTCTTGTAATGTTCGTATAAGTCTTTTTCGTTTATTTTTTCTAAATCTTCTTCGTATCCATATTCACTTATACTATATCTTTCATCTTTACACATTTCCTCAAAACATCTTTCAAGTGCATATCTACCTTTATCATTGATTTTTGCTTGTATTCTATCTTTTAAGTTTCTTTTTTCTATATCTACGTAATCTTTTTTAAATCCATTATCTATTACTAAAGGTTTATTTAATACTTCATTAAAAAACTCAATTACATCTTTAAATATCTTTTCATCTAAATATTTTTGATTAGTACTTATTATTTTAAAACTTATTACTTGACGTTCTCCTCTTTTAGATACATCTCCCATAACAGATGAACCATATAAATCATCTAACTTATGTGATATTTCTCTTGAACTTTGATATTTCTCGCATCCACTAGTTATTATAGCAGGTAATAATGCATTTTTTGTTACTTCTTCTCTGTCTAATAGTCTTTGTATATATATACTAACTAAATTAGACTTAAACTTACTTGCAGGTATTAATGTTAAATTAATATTTTGACCTAAGCTTATTTTTTTTACGTCTTTTTCCATCTTATCCTCCTACGTATTCATTAATGATATTCTTGTAAAAAGTTCATCAACTATAGAATCTATCTTTTTTTCAGGGTCTATATAGTAAAATTTAGTATTTCCCATATCAAGATTTTTAAGTATACTATCTACTAAATACCTTGTGTATATACTATCTATTGCGCATGTAGGAAAAACAACATACAATGTGTTTATTCCATATTCTAACAATTCTTCCCCATCTTTTATTATATCGTCTTTATTATTTTCTAAAAGAGGCATTTTTATTTGAATTCTATCATCTTTATCTTCATATTCTATATATGTTTTTATTTTTTCTCTAAATAATATATCTTGTTCTAAATTGTTTTTATCCTCAAATCCTATTAATAGTACTCCAGCATCATCATCTATTTCATTTATTTTTCTTATTACTTCATTTTTATAAACCATAGCTAAATTATTCGATTTATAAAGTGGTTCTAATATTTCTACATTAAATAAATCATGATGAACTAGTGTTAATTTTTCATATCTTTCTTTAAATATTTTGTAGTCTTTTCCTTCTGTCATAAACAAAGGACATACTATTATTTTTTTATACCTACTTTCTACTATATTTTCTATACTTTTTTCAAAATATGGTTTTGAGTACATATACGTATTTACTACCTCATATCCTTCTCCTAAATGAAGTTTTAACTTTTCTTCGATTTCTTTTGTCTTCCTTTTAAAATCGCTATCTCCTAAGTCTGTGTAATAAGATTTATATTTATATAAATCACTTATACCCGTTATAAATGATTTATACCCATTTTCATAATATATTTGAGTAGTTCTTTCTCTTATATTATAATTTCTATCTTCACCCTCAGATACTAATAACACTAAAGTTTCTTCTTTTTCACCTATAGGTTGTACTTCTTTTATGTTTACACTTTCTTTAATAAAAAAAATAAATGGGTTTAATACTATAAAGGAAATAAAAAAAGCATAAGGTAGATTTTTATATTCTTTATATATTATTATCTGTCTATAAAATATTATGGCACTTATAATTATAAATATATTTTCCATGTAGCCTTTTAGTATTAAACTTAATCCTATGGTTATAAATAAGGTAATCAAAATTAACATACTATCAACTCCAAAAGTGGTTTTTGATGTACATGCCTAGTTTACATCTGTTATATATATGATGTATAATTAATATGTATGTCTAAAATAACAAAGTCTAACTTAATAACCCATAATATGACTTTGTTAAAATAGTATAATAAATTCAATAATCTGATATTTACAACATGCAGGTTGTTTAAATTATCATAAAAGAGAGGACGATGAATATGAAATTAGGTATAGTTGGTTTACCAAATGTTGGTAAAAGTACACTATTTAACGCAATAACTCAAGCAGGTGCAGAATCTGCAAACTACCCTTTCTGTACAATAGAGCCAAATGTTGGTGTTGTGGCTGTTCCAGATGAAAGATTAGATAAATTAAAAGAGTTATATGATTCTAAAAAAATAGTTCCTACTGCAATAGAATTCTGTGATATAGCAGGTCTTGTTAGAGGAGCTTCTAAAGGTGAAGGACTTGGAAATAAATTTTTATCTCATATAAGAGAAGTTGATGCTATAGTTCACGTTGTTAGATGTTTTGAAGATCCTAACGTTGTTCACGTTGATGGAAGCGTTGATCCACTTAGAGATATAGAAACTATAAACTTAGAGTTAATATTCTCTGATATAGAAATATTAGATAGAAGAATACAAAAAACTCAAAAAGCTGCTAAAGCAGATAAGTCTTTAGTTTCTGAATTAGAGTTTTTAAATGCTATAAAAGCAACTTTAGAAGATGGTAAGTGTGTTAGAACTATGGATTTCACTGAAGATGAGCAAACTTTTGTTAACTCATTAAACTTACTTACTTCAAAGCCAGTAATATACGCTACAAACGTAAGTGAAGATGATTTAGCTGATGAAGCTGCAAACAATCCATACGTAAATCAAGTTAGAGAATTTGCTGCTACTGAAAATGCTGAAGTTGTTGTTGTTTGTGCTCAAATAGAAGCAGAAATATCTGAACTTGACACTGATGAAGAAAAGAAAGAATTCTTAGAAACTTTAGGTTTAGAACAATCTGGTCTAGATAAATTAATAAAATCTTCTTATGCTTTACTTGGACTTGTTTCTTACTTAACTGCTGGTCCTCAAGAAGTTAGAGCTTGGACTATAAAAGTTGGTACTAAAGCACCTCAAGCTGGTGGAAAGATACACTCTGATATAGAAAGAGGATTCATACGTGCAGAAACTATAGCATTTGAAGATCTAGCTCAAGTTGGAACTATGACTGCTGCTAAAGAAAAAGGATTAGTTAGACTTGAAGGTAAAGATTATGTAGTTAAAGATGGAGATGTTATATTATTTAGATTTAACGTATAATAAATAATTTTAAGTATCTATAAATTTTTATATTTATAGATACTTTTTTACTTAATAATTGATTATAATCTATAGATTAAAATGACAATAACATATTTGGTAAAAGTAAAAAAGAATTTTAGGGTAATAGATAAAATCGTTGACGACATAAGCTAAGCGAATTTTTTATTGCCAGTAACTTTCTAAGCAAAATAATTAATTTACTTTAATTAAATAGGTAAATCAAGTAATCTAAAATATAAAAAAGAGCTACCAATTAAGGTAACTCTTTTTTATATTTTATTAAGCATTTTTCTTTATATCCATATTAGCAAATTTTTGTTTATTTACTAAGAATAATCCAAATAATACTAATGCAACTACTACTCCTACTCCATTTGATAATGTAGCATTTAATCTAAATCCTTCTGGAGCTTGTAATATATATGACATACATACTGATGTCATAAATGTTGCTGGTACTAAAGTTATCCAGTAATTAACATTGTTCTTTATTAAATACACTGTAGCTGTCCATAAGAATATTGTAGCTAATGTTTGGTTAGACCAAGCAAAATATCTCCATATTATGTTAAAGTCTATTGTAGTTAAGAATATACATACTATGAATAATGGTATAGCTATCTTAAATCTACTCATAAATGTATCTTGCTTTATATTAAATGAATCTGCTATTGTAAGTCTTGCACTTCTAAATGCTGTATCTCCACTTGTTATAGGACAAGCGACAACCCCAAGTACTGCAAGTATTGAACCAACTTGACCTAATAATGACTTAGATATTAATCCAACAACTCCTGACTGACCACCAAATTCAGCTAATGCTGCTTGTAGCGATAAACTATCTCCAAAGAATGCTATTGAAACTGCACACCATACTAATGCAACTATACCTTCAACAACCATTGCTCCATAGAATACTTTTTTACTTTCTCTTTCGTTGTTTATACATCTAGCCATCATAGGTGACTGAGTCGCATGGAATCCTGATATCGCCCCACAAGCTATTGTTACGAATAAGAATGGGAATAAAGATAATCCATCTGGATGCATATTTTGTAAAGTTAATTCTGGCATTACCATAGTTCCATTCATGTTACCTATTATCATAGCTCCTGCTAATCCTATAGCCATAAATAATAAAGCTGCTCCAAATAATGGGTATATCTTACCTATAACCTTATCAACTGGTAAAACAGTCGCAGCTATATAGTATATTATTATTAGTACTATCCATACTATTTGATCTACACCTGTCATAGATTTTAAAAGACCTGCTGGTGATGTAACGAAAACTGTACCAACTAATATAAGAAGTATTACTGAGAATACTCTCATTACTGTTTTCATCTTTCCACCTAAGTATATACCAACTATTTCAGAAACTGACATACCATCATGCTTCATTGATATAACCCCTGAGAAGAAGTCGTGGACTCCTCCTGCAAATATAGTACCAAACGTTATCCATAAAAATGCTACTGGACCAAATAATGCCCCCATTATAGCACCAAATATAGGACCTGTTCCTGCTATATTTAAAAATTGTATTAAAAATACCTTGTACCAAGGCATCGGAATATAATCTATTCCATCTTGTAATCTTACTGCTGGAGTTTGATTATCATCACTTAACTTAACCATTTTGTCTACATAAGTTCCATAAGTGAAGTATCCAACTATAAGTATTGCTAAGCATACTAAAAATGTTATCATACCTTTTCTCCTTTTTAAAACTTTTATCTTTTAAGTTTTTGTATTAATTATTCCAAGGATATAATAACGTTTTTTTAACTTTTAAAGATATATTTTTACATGAAATGCATAAATAGTAACATAAAATACAATTATATATGCATAATTTTTCTAAATTCTTTTATATTACTCCTACTAACAGGTATCTCTGTATCTATATCTTTTAATTTTAACTTATATGTACTATTAAACCATGGTATTATTTCTTTTATCTTATATACATTTACAATAAAGGACCTATGTGTCTTAAAGAATATTTCTTTTCCTAGATTTTTTTCAAACTCTTTTATACATCCCTTTACTATGTATTCATTATCTTTTGTAAATACTATAGTCTCTCTTTCTCTTGCCTCACAATAATATATATCTTCTATATTAACTACTATTAACTTATCATTTTTCCATAAAGTAACACTAGATAAGTTTTTCTTATTTTCATTTGTTACTTCCTCAGAAATAGTAACACTCTCATCTAGAGTATCACTCTTTTCAAGTTTTTTTAACATAGATATAATTCTATCATCTGAGTATGGCTTTAATATATAATCAAAAGCTTCTAATTCAAATGCATCTACTGCATGTTCTTTGTAAGCTGTTATAAAAACTATTTTGGGGCTTTTTTTAAATTGTCTTACTGTTTTTGCCAGTAGCATACCATCTAGCATAGGTATATTTATATCTAAAAATATTACATCTACACTATTTTCTTGTATAAATTTTAGTACATCTACTCCATTATCAAACTCATTTATCACTTCTATATTGCTAAAATTATTTATAAAATATTTTAGTTCTTCTCTTGCTGGAAACTCATCTTCAACTATTATAGCTTTCATCTAGCATCCCCTTTCTATACTTTAAATTCTATCTTAGTTCCTGGGTTTAACCTCTTTATATCTAAGCCATGTCCATATATTAACTTAAGTCTTAAGTGAACATTATAAAGACCTATCTTATTTTCTGGCATATTATTATTATAAACTCTATTAATTATCTCTTGATCTATAGTTAATCCGTCATTTTCTACCCATATGTTAATTTTTTCTTTTTTCTTTTTAACTCCTATTACTACTACGCCATGTCCTCCATTTTTTCTTATTCCATGTATAATTGCATTTTCTACTAGAGGTTGTATTATAAGGCTTGGTATCTTCACTTGTATATCATCATCTATATCATAAATAACATTTAGTTTATCTCCAAATCGTGCTTTTTCTATTTCTACATAAGCTTTTACTTGTTCTAATTCTTTATTTATATCAATAAGATTGTCTGTAACTTCTAGATTATATCTCATATAAGTAGAAAGATTTATAATAAGCTTTCTTGCTTTATCTGGATCAATTCTTATAAAAGATGTTATAGTATTTAATGCATTAAATAAAAAGTGAGGATTTATTTGGGTTTGTAGAGCTTTTATTTCCGCTTTATTTTTAGCCTCTTTCATTTTTTCAATCTTTGATACTTCCATTAATGTAGATATCATTTGAGATAATCCTATGGCTAGCGCTTTTTTTGAATGGCTCATATCATATTGCTCTGTATAATATATCTTTAGACTTCCTATTACTTTATTGGATTCAGTTAAAGGTATTATCATGACTGTTTTTAAATTTACTTTCTCACTTACAGAATACCCTTCATTTTCTACTTTTATATTTAATATTTTATTTTTTTCCATAGATTCTTTGGTTATATCACTAAGACCTGTAGATCTATTAAATATTTCTTCTCCTATTCCTACATAGGCTAATACTTTTTCTCTATCTGTTATTGCTACTGAATCTGAGTTAATTTCATCTTTTATTATTTGACATATAATTCTTAAGGAATCTTTATTTATAGACCTAAAGTAAGGTAGTGTCTTATTTGCTATATCTAGCGCTAACTTTGATTGAAATGCTGCTACTTCATCCTTTTCTTTTTTTATAGCTTGTACAATAGATACTAAAAAACCTATACCAATTTGACCTACTATCATTGGTATATATATTTTATGTATAATATTTACTGCTACATTATGTGGCTTCGAAATCAAATATATTAACAACATAGTAAAACTTTCTGATATTACACCACATAAAATACCATATATCCATCTATATTTATCATCTATTCTTTTGTAAAAATATCCCGATATAATTCCTGCAAATATACTAGATATAAAACATGGAAAAGAGGTTATGCCATGTATATCTATTATATATCTATGAACTCCTGATATTACACCCGATACTATACCAACTAAAGGTCCAAATAATACACCTCCAGATACTATGGCTATTATTCGAGTATTTGCAAGAGAACCTTGTACACTTATTCCATTGTAAGTACCAAGTATTGCTAATAAACTAAATATAATAGATATTATCATTAAATCTTTAGCTTTATATTTTTCTTTTTGAAATATGTACTTAAACCCCTTTATCTTAGTTATCATTATAAATAAAACTATTATTAAGCTTGATTTTTCTAGTAATGATAAAAATATTTTCCCTTCATTCATGAAATTTCTCCATTTTTTTAATATTAGTATAGACACTAAAAAGAGAAGTATTAAACTTCCCTTTTTAGTCTCTTTAATTATAAGGATTCTACCATAATTTTTCTGCTTTCCATTAACTTAGCTGCTGCTTTTTTAGCTATTTCTGTTTCACTAAAAGGTACTCTTTCACCTTTTATAAGTTGATATTCTTCATGTCCTTTTCCTGCAAAGACTATCATATCTCCTTCTTTAGCTATCTCTATAGCTTTTATTATGGCCTCTTCTCTATCTGGCACTTTTATATACTCACATTTTGAACCTTCAAATGACTTAGCTATATCATTTATTACATCCATTGGATCTTCAAAATCTGGGTTATCTCCTGTTAATATACATAAGTCACATTCTCTGGATGCAACATCTCCAAGTTCTTTTCTTCTTAACTTAGTTCTTCCTCCAACTGATCCAAATAAACATATCAATCTATTGTGATCATATTTTTTAAGAGTTTGAAGTATATTTTCTAAACTAACTCCATTATGAGCATAATCTATTATTACCGTTGCATAATCAAGTACAGGAAGTACTTCAACTCTACCTTTTACTTTAGCATTTTTAAGGGCATCTAACATTAATCTTTGGTCTATCTTTAAATATCTACAAACTGATATAACTGCTAGTGCATTGTATATACTAAAAGTACCTGGCGAACATATATATGCATTAAATATATCATCTTTAGTTTCTACATCAAAGCTTGTCCCTAATGAATCTAGTTCTCTAGAATACTTTATATTTTTAGCTTTTAAATCTGCATCTTTCTCTATCCCAAAAGTTTCTATATGACAAGTTGCATGTTTTATTATGTCCTTAGCATGCTTATCATCTATATTTATTATTCCATGGTCACATAATGTAAATAATTTAGCCTTACACTCTAAGTAATGTTCAAATGTTGGATGTTCTTTTGGCCCTATGTGGTCTGGAGATAAATTCGAGAATATTCCTATATCAAAGTTTACATCTTCAACTCTATTCATCATTATTCCACCAGAAGAAACTTCCATAGATACACATTTAACACCTTCATCTAGCATAGTTCTAAATATTCGGTGTAATTCATAACTTTCAGGAGTTGTATTAACTGTTTTTTCACTCTTACCATTGTAGAAAGTTCCATTAGTTCCTATAACCCCTGTGTTTATTCCAGCTTGGTTTAATACTTCACTTATATAATTAGTTATAGTTGTCTTTCCTTTAGTTCCTGTCACACCTATTACTTTTAATTCTCTTGATGGATTACCAAAGTAATTTGATGACATATTTGATAGTGCTATCCTACTATCTTTTACAAATAGCTTTATAGCATCTTCTCCTAATTCTACATCATCTTGTAGTATAAATACTCTTGTTCCTCTTTTATATGCATCTTTAACATATTTGTGACCATCTACAGTCTCACCCTTTATCGCTACAAATATATATCCGTCTTCACATTTGGAAGAGTTGTATGCTATGTCTTTTATTTCTGTATTTTCTATTTCATTCCAAGGCTTTTGAGAGGTAAATTCTACCCCATTCATAACTTCTAATAATTTCATCTTTAGCCCTCCTAATAAGTCTTCTTATCTATGTAAGTATAGCACAATATTGAGTTTTTTGATAAAAAAAATTATTGTTATACATATAACTTTTTATACAATTTTATACCTTTTATAAGACTTTAATGATTTAAGATACTAATTTTTATTATCTTTATAAAAGCAGAGTAGTATATACCACTCTGCTTTCTTTGTTTTTAGTCTTTAAATTATATATAAAGCTTATTTTAAGCTTCCTTAACTTTTTTACCACTATTTTCTATAGACTTTCTAGCTAAAACTTCTAGCGAATCTATATAAAATTTACCATCTAAATTGTTGTCATTTTTAAGTATTGAAAGCTCTGTACATCCTAGTATAACTCCATCACAATCATTTGACTTTAGATAGTCAATAATAGCATCGAATTTATTCATATTTGCAGGCTTTCCACTTTTTATATCATTGTAGATTATACTCATTACATCACTTTGTCTATCTTCATCTAGTGTTAAATAGTCTATTTCATATTTTTCACACATATTCTGATATAACTTAGTTTTTATATTTCCAGTTGTAGCTAATATACCTAATTTTTTGTGTCCATTTTCTTTAGCATGTTTTACAGTCTCTTCTATTATATTTACAACAGGTATATTTACACTTTCTGAAATTTCTTTATAGAAATAATGTGCTGTATTACAAGTTATCACTATAAAATCTGAGCCACATGCCTCTAACCTTTTACTGTCTTTTATAAGAACATCTACTGGAGAATCTTCACTTTCTCCTATTATGTATGCGGTTCTATCAGGAGTAGTAGCTCGGTTAGTTATTATCATATCAACATGATCTTGATCAGACTTTGCATCTGTTAATCTCACTACCATGTCAAAAAAGTAAACCGTGGCCATAGGTCCTAATCCACCAATAACTCCAACTGTCTTGTTCATAATAATCTCACCAATCTATTTACAATATTTTTTGAACTTTCTCATTTGGTTTATGTTATATAATAATATATATAAACTTCTTTTAAAGTTTCCTTTTAAGTCTTTGTCATATCCAAATGAAGTTGCACTTTTTCCTTGTGCTACTAATGATTTAGCTTTATTTACTAAAGCTTGATCTTTAACATATTTATAAACTACATTCTTTGGTATAACATGCCAGAAGAATGGATCTTTTTGTATTTTTAAATCTAATTCTTTGTTATATACTCTGTCTTCTACAACATATCTAGCTATGTTGTTTCCTGAACTAGTTACATAGTAGTTACTTCTACCTTGTCTTAAGTTTATTTCAAACACTTTATAAGTGTTATCTCTACTATCAAACTTTATATCAAAGTTAGAGAATCCTGTATAATTTATATCCTCTAAAAATGCCTTAAACTTTTCCATTAAGTCTTTATCATATTCTGTTATTATAGCAGCATGATTTCCTATTCCTTTTGGAGTATGCTCTTCTAATAATACATGTCCTAAACACATCATTTTAACTTTACCATGTTGATCAGAATAGCAAGTTAAAACTCTCATATGTGAATCATCCCCTGGTATAAAGTCTTGTATTATTAAGTTTTTGTCATACTTACCAGCATATATTGAGTTCGTTATTTCTTTGAACTCTGTTTCATTTTGTGCTATATAAGCTTTTTTCATTCCTTCAAATGGGAATTGCCAATATAATACACTGTCAGAAGGTTTTATTATAACTGGATACTTAAATCCAAAGTCTTTTATTTCATCACCTTTTGAATATATGAAAGTCTTAGGATAGTCTAATCCTTTTTCTTCACACATTTTATAGAATAATTCTTTTTCTATTAACTTATCTTTTAATTCCTTGCCTATATATGGAACTATGTACTTTTCTTTAAGTATATCTCTATGGTCTATTATTAATTCTGCATATTCATCAGTACATCCCATTATTATTAGCTTTTTATTAGGTGCAGCTAATTCATCTGCAGTTTTAAGTAATACATCTATAAACTCTTTTTCTTCTGTTATTCTTTCGTCTATTCTAAAATCTATTATGTTACTATCTTTTGTCGCCCCTAATGCATATCTACCAAAAGCTATAGACTTAACTCCATAAGCTTCATGGTATGCTCTTGCTACTGAGTAGCAATTTATATCACCACCAACCAATACTGGTTGTATTATTATATTATCCACACTTTCCACCTCGTTTAAGAATTTCATTTGTAGTTAAATTCATCTTATTAATTATACTTGATTTACATTATTATGTCAAAATTCTAGTTACTTCAATCTATTTGCAAAAAATACCATACTAAATTTTATTTCAAATGTCGTTTTACTTATTTTTTTCTTAATATTGTCAAATTTAGCTTAAATATTTAAGAATATCATTTTAGTATAAAAAGCTAGTTATAAAATTTTATAACTAGCTTTTTTATTAACTATTTAACTATACTTACTCTATTTTTTTCCTTAGCTTTTATAGGACCTTCTTTTATAGATATCTTTTCATCTGGTCCTAAATTAGTAAATACTACTGGACTTATTGTTGATGTTGCATTTTTCTCGATATAATCTAAATCCATTTTTACTAGTTTATCTCCAGCTTTAACTTTTTGTCCAACTTCAACAAATACTTCAAAGCCTTTACCTTCTAATTTAACGGTTTCTATTCCTAAATGTATAAGCACTTCTCTTCCATTTTCTGATTCTATTATCACTGCATGTTTCGTTGGGAATACGACTCCTACTGTACCATTTACTGGAGAATATATTTCTCCATCATTAGATTTTATAGCAAATCCATCTCCCATTAATCTAGTTGAGAATACTTCATCTGGAACTTGTGATATATCCATTAATTCACCATTCACTAAAGATATTATTTCTTCACCTGTAGAAGTTAATTCTACTTCATCTTTAGCCTTAGGCTTATCTTCTTTTACTTCAGCCTTTTTGATTTCACCTTTTTTAGGTGCATTAACTTTTACTTTTCCAGATATTATTTCGTTTATTTCTGATTTTAATGTATCTGATTTTGGCCCAAATATAGCTTGTACATTGTTACCAACTACCATAACACCTGCAGCTCCAAGTTCTTTAAGTCTTGCTTGGTCTACTTTATTTATATCTTCAACAGCTACTCTAAGTCTTGTTATACAAGCATCTAAACTTTTTAAGTTTTCTTTGTTTCCTAATGCTTCTAGTATACCTGCTGCTAATTCACTGTTGTTTAATGTTGTATTTGTGCTGTCTTCACTCTCATCTTCTCTACCTGGAGTCTTTAAATTAAACTTAGTTATTAAGAATCTAAATCCGAAATAGTAAACTACTGCAAATACTGCACCAACTAGTATTACTAAATACCATGGCGTTCTATTTGGTAATACTCCAAATAGTAAGAAGTCAAATAACCCACCTGAGAATGTCATACCTATTTTAACATTTAGTATTTGCATTACAGCAAATGATAAACCAGCAAATAAGCAGTGTACTGCAAATAATCCTGGTGCAACGAATAAAAATGCAAACTCTAATGGTTCAGTTATACCTGTTAAGAAAGATGTAAGTGCTGCTGATGCCATTATACCTGCAACATACTTTCTCTTTTCTGGCTTAGCTGTATGAATCATTGCAAGTGCAGCTGCTGGAAGTCCAAACATCATAAATGGGAACTTACCTGTCATAAATGTACCTGCTGTAAATGCTACACCATCTTTAAGTTGAGCAAAGAATATACTTTGGTCACCCATTACTAAGTTTCCTGCTTTATCTATGTATTCACCAAATTGATACCAGAAAGGATTATAGAACACGTGATGTAATCCAAAAGGTATTAATGCTCTTTCTATTATACCAAATACAAATGCTGCTAATGTTATGTTAGCTTCTATTACTGTTCTTGAGAAGTTTAATAATGCATTTTGTATAGGTGGCCATATAAATGATAAGGCTATACCTATTAATATAGCTGATGCTGCTGTAACTATTGGAACAAATCTCTTACCTGCAAAGAATCCTAAGTATTGAGGTAATTCTATTTTATAGAACTTCTTATAAAGTCCTGCTGCAATTATACCAATTATGATACCACCAAAAACTCCTGTTTGAAGAGTTGGTATACCAACAGTTGTTGTATACATTGGGTTACCCATCATATCTGGTGTTACACCAGTCATTATACCCATAGATGTATTCATTATTAAGAAACCAACTATTGCAGCTAGTCCTGCAACACCTTCACCTTCAGTTAATCCAACTGCCACCCCAACGGCAAATAGTAAAGGTAAGTTATCAAATATTATTCCTCCAGATCTTTCCATTATATTTATTATAAGTGGAAAAGCTCCCGTTGATAAAAACGGCATTTTTTCAACTAATGCCGGGTTAGCTAATGCATTACTTACACCTAGTAATATACCTGCTGCTGGAAGTAATGCAACTGGTAGCATTAAAGCTTTCCCTACTTTTTGTAAGACACCAAATATCTTTTTCATAATACCTCTCCTTTATATTTTTAATTTTAGAAAGTTTTAACTTTCATTGATTAAATAAAAAAGACTTAAATCTATAAAAATAACTTAAAGATAAATTATTGCAAATCCAATCAATATTATTATGTATATATTGATTGTAATTATTACATAAATTTAACTTATTATTACTTTTATAAACTTAAGTCTTGCCTGCTCAACCAGTAACAATCTTATTGTTTATACTTTCTATTTAATATATATATTATTAAAGGTTTAACCTTATAATATTTTACTTTATAGCTGCTATTACTCTATTTATATGTAGTGTAAGATATAAAAGTTCATCTTCTGTAACTACATACTCATGATTATCTTCTATATATTTTTTAATCTTACAAGAACAATTATATGGTTTTTCATATTGAATTTTTATAATTTCTAAAAGTTCATTGTCATTATTTTCTACTTGTTCTTTTTTTATAAGTCGTTTTGCAAAGAATTTTAAATGAGTTACTAATCTATCATAGTTAAAATCATCTTCTTTAAATTCTACTGAATAATAATATCTTATAATATTTAGTATTTCTTTTACTATCTTAGTCATTAAAAATGATTCTTTAGTGCTTTCTTTATAATTTGCATTTATAATATGCATAGCTATAAATGCTGCTTCATCCTTTGTGAAATTTACATTAAATTCTTTGTTTATATAATCTATTGCCCACATTCCTATTTGGAATTCTTTTTTATGAATCCTTTTTATTTCATAAAGTAAATCATTTTTAATTTCTATATTTTGATTATACCTTTTAATTGCAAATGATATATGATCTGCTAATGCTACATATATATAATCATCTAGTTCTGCATTTAAATTTTGCTTTGCATATTCTATTATCTTAGAAGTTACATTAAATATATCTTCATCCACTTCAGTAACTATCCTAGTTATCTTTTTAGCTAAGTTTTCATCTTCCATAACAAATTTCTTTTCAATTTTATCTTGGTCTACTTTTTCTCCAACCTTTTTTTTAAATCCAATTCCACATCCAGTGAGTACTAGTTCTTTATTAGTTTCATCATCTACAACCAATACTACATTGTTATTGTATATTTTTTGAATTAGCATATATACTCACCTCTATTCTTTAGATCAATCATTTTTAAATAAACTTAGTTTAAATTTTAGTTGTTTTTTATATATATTTTTACCTTAATTATTTTTTAACAAAATATATGTATAAATACAAAATACCTAAATTAAGACACTAAAATAAAGTCTCAACTTAGGTATTGCCTGCTCTATCAGTAACAATCCAAAATATTGATAAGTAAATATTTGTATATTTTTATTCAAGTTTTATTTATATTATAATTTTATAATAGGTATTTAATTCTGTCAAGAATTTTAGGAAAACATTTATTTTTCTTTAATTAATCCTTTTCTATAAGCTAATAAAAGTAACTTTAAGTCTTTTACTTCTTGTTCTAATATTTTACCTGCATCAGTATCTCTTACTGTTTTACGTTTTGCTTTATGTTCTACTACTTCTGTAGTTGATAGTATATCACTTTCTTTTTTTATAGCATCTTCTGCTGATGTAAAAGGTTGGTGTGAAACTAATTGTAAACTATGAGAATTATATATTAAAGTATAACCTGCAAGTCCTGTTTTATTTTGGTATGCCCTTGAAAAGCCACCATCTATGACTAGTATTTTTCCGTTTGCCTTTATAGGACTTTCACCATTTTTACTTTCTACAGGAACATGACCATTTATAATATGGCTATCTGTTAGGTCTAAGTTAAATTCTTCAAATATCTTTTCACACATCTTTTCATCTTCTCTTAATTTGAAATATGGATTTTTATTTTCCTTGTGACTTTCTTTCTCCGCTATAAAATATCTTTCAAAAGTAGTCATGTCATCTTTACCAAATAATGATGAACACTTTCCTGTCCAAAGATACCACATCATGTCCATTCCATATTGCTTTTGAGTTGTATTTTCTTTAAAGAAATATCCTTCTCTAGATATAGCTTCCATCTTATCCATTAAAGCTTTACCCTTATATTCTTTACCTTGTATTTTCATAGACATAAAGCTCTTGTCTTCATTTAAAGGTACACATCCATGTATTAGTAAGTTAGAGTTTGCTGTTAAGTATATACTTCCTTTTGAGAATAAAAAAGAAATATGTTTTTGAAGTTTTTCGCTATTTTTAAAAGATGATACTAATTTTTCTATAACTTCATTTTCTTCTTTGCTTAACTCATATGGGTTATTTTTGTTTATAGTTGGGAAATTAGAATCCTTTAATTTATATACTTTACCCTTTAATTTAATAGTATTTTCTTCATAGTTTATATTATTAAGTAAAAGTCTATGCTGCATCTCAAACTCAGGCCTTCTATTTATAACTTCTCCTTCTAACTTAAACTGTATAATACTTATTGCCTTGTGCATTTTAGCTATTAATGATTTTTCTTTTGTTGATACATTTTGATCACTAATTTTTGGAATAAAACAATGGCAAGGGTCATCCTTATAAGTTTCCATAGCAAAAGTAGCAAGAGGAAGTAAATTTATTCCATATATATCTTCTATTATATCTAGATTTGCATATCTAGCTGATATCCTAAGAGCATTTGCTATACAAGTTTTTTCTCCACTTGCAGCACCCATCCAAAGTATATCATGATTTCCCCATTGTATATCCACTGAATGATAATCCATTAAAGTATCTATTACTACGTCTGGTCTTGGTCCTCTATCGTATATATCTCCTAATATATGAAGTCTATCTACTACTAGTTTTTGTATAACTTTAGATATAGCTATTATAAATTCTTTTGCTCTATCAGTTTCTATTATTGTATCTACAATACTTTGGTAATAACATTGTTTATGCTTTATATCTATAGATTCATGAAGTAATTCTTCTATTATATACTTAAAATCTTCTGGTAATAATTTCCTTACTTTTGATCTAGTGTATTTACTAGATGCATATTTACAAAGTTCAACTAATCTATATATATTTATTCTATAAAAATCTTCTAGATTTTCTTCTTTCTTTATTATCAAATCTAGTTTTTGCTCTGGATAGTATACTAAAGTAGCTAATGCTTTTTTCTCATTTTCTCTCATAGTATTTGAAAATAGTTCTTCTATCTTTCTTTTTATGACTCCAGAGCCATTTTTTAAAACATGAACAAAAGGCTCATATTCTCCATGTATATCTGTTATAAAGTGTTCCGTTCCTTTAGGCAAGTTAAGTATTGCCTCTAGGTTTATTATTTCAGTACTTGCTTTTGATATGCTTGGATATTGTTTTGATAGTAGTTTTAAATATTTTAACTCATTTTCTAATGGTCTCAACTTCTAATCCTCCAAACTTAAATAATTATATATTTATTGTATCACATTTATAATTAGTATACACTATTTAAGTTTATTATTATCACATAATAAGTCAAATACTTAATTAACTATCTTCATATCTCCTGTATAAATATCTATTTCATGAACTCCTATACTTTTTTTATGACTGTGTTCTTCATCATTTATAGTTATAAAAAGTTCAACCTTGTACTTGTCTCCAACTTTTTTTATATCATCTTTATTTACAGTTACAAGATCTCCATATTCTGCTTTTATTATATTCACAGCAGTTTCCTTTGATATTGGGTTAATCTCTTTATTGTAAGTTTTATCTGTAAAATAAACTCCATCTTTTTCATCTTTTTTACTCGCTATAATTATTGCTATAATTATAGCTATTATTAATAGCATTCCTATAATTATTTTCTTTTTCATTAAACTCTCACTTTCTTGAATTATTAGCTTACACATTATATCGCAAATCTTATTTATAATCTATATTTTAATATACGTATTAATTTAGTAAAGCTTAATAAAAAGATAGGACAAGCTCTCAACAAAACTTATCCTATCTTTTTATATATTTCAATCTATTTTATGGAGTATGTTCATTTACATTTACTATAGCCTAACTTTATGAATATTTTATGAATGTTTTATATTTTTATGCTTTTTTGTATTTAATAAGCTATAAATATATATTTAAACTAAAAAATTCACTTAAGTTATGTGTAATAAAACACTATTATATAAAAAAGGATGTACTCTAAAAGTACATCCTTTATATTAAACTATATTTATTAGCATTGTTCAGCTAATCTCTTATAGTTGTTGTATCTTTCATTAGCATTTTCTTCAGCCATAGTAAATAATTCATCAGCTACGTCTGGGAATTGCTTAGCTATTGCAGCGTATCTTACTTGACCCATTAAGAACTCTCTGAAGCTTTCAGTTGGCTCTTTAGAATCTAATGTGAATGGATTCTTACCTTGAGCTTTTAATGTTGGGTTGAATCTGTATAAGTGCCAGTAACCAGCTTTAACAGCTTTTTCTATGTTAGCTTGAGCTCTACCCATACCTTCTTTTATACCATGAGATATACATGGAGAGTAAGCTATTATTAATGATGGTCCATCATAAGCTTCTGCTTCTATTACAGCCTTCATTAATTGGTTCTTATCTGCACCCATACCAACTTGTGCAACATATACGTTTCCGTAACTCATTGCCATCATACCTAAGTCTTTCTTCTTAGATCTCTTACCAGCTGCAGCGAACTTAGCCATTGCAGATATTGGAGTAGATTTAGAAGCTTGACCTCCTGTATTTGAATATATTTCTGTATCAAATACTAGTACGTTTACATTTTCTCCTGAAGCAAGTACGTGGTCAAGTCCACCGTAACCGATGTCATAAGCCCATCCGTCTCCTCCAAGGATCCATTGAGATCTCTTAACTAGGTAATCTTTTCTTTCTTCTATTTCATTAACTAAAGCTTTTATTTCAGCATTTTCTATATTGTGAGCATTAGCTAATACATCTAATACTTTTTGGCTTGCTACTTTTGAAGCTTCTCCATCTTCTTTAGCATCTAACCAAGCAGTAAATGCTTCTCTAGCTGCATCACATATATCCATTGTTAATAATGTTTCCATGTTTTCAGCTATTTTATTTCTCATTTGTTTAACTGCTAACATCATTCCGTATCCGAATTCAGCATTGTCTTCGAATAATGAGTTTGCCCAAGATGGACCTTTACCTTCATGGTTAACAGTGTATGGAGTTGATGGAGCTGATCCTCCCCAGATTGATGAACATCCAGTAGCATTTGCTATCATCATTCTATCTCCGAATAATTGAGTAACTAACTTGATGTATGGAGTTTCTCCACATCCAGCACAAGCACCTGAGAATTCCATTAATGGTTGTCTGAATTGACTTCCTTTAACAGTGTTAGGAGCCATTACATCATCTTTAGGAGCAACCTTTGTAGTATCTACAGCGAATGCCCAGTTTTCTATTTCAACTTCTTGAGTATCAAGAGGTTTCATGAATAATGCTTTACCTTTAGCTGGACATATGTCAGCACAGTTTCCACATCCTGTACAGTCAAGTGGACTTACTTGCATTCTGTATTGTAATCCTTCAAATCCTTTACCAATTGCTTTTTTAGTATTGAAGTTTTCTGGAGCATTAGCCATTTCTTCTTCAGTTACTAATACTGGTCTTATACATGCATGAGGACATACATAAGCACATTGGTTACATTGTATACAGTTGTTTACATCCCACTCAGGAACATTTACTGCTACTCCACGTTTTTCGTAAGCTGCAGTACCACATGGGAATGTACCATCTTCTATTCCATCAAATGCACTTATTGGTAAACTATCACCTTCTTGAGCATTCATTGGTCTTACTATATTTTTTATGAATTCTGGTTCGTCGCAGTTTGTTGTTTCTGCACTTTCAACAGCTTGATTCCAAGCAGCTGGAACTTCTATTTTAACTAATGCATTCATACCAGCTTCAACAGCTTCAAAGTTCATGTTAACGACTTTTTCACCTTTTTTACCGTAAGCTTTCTTTATAGAATCTTTTAGGTATTGGCTAGCTTCTTCTTGAGGTATTATCTCAGCTAACTTGAAGAATGCTGATTGCATTATCATGTTTATTCTATTTCCAAGACCTATTTCTTGAGCTATCTTAGTAGCATTTACAGTGTAGAAGTTTATTTCATTTTCAGCTATGAATCTCTTCATTTTTGCTGGTAAATGAGTTTCTAACTCTTCTGGTGACCATATTGTATTTAATACGAATGTTCCACCTTTTTTAAGTCCTTTTAATAAATCATATTGGTTAACATATGATTGGTTGTGACAAGCTATGTAGTCAGCTTCATCTATTAAGTAAGTAGATCTTATTGGAGCATCTCCAAATCTTAAGTGAGACATTGTTATACCACCAGACTTCTTAGAGTCATAAGCAAAGTAAGCTTGAGCATACTTTTCAGTGTTGTCTCCTATTATTTTTATAGCTTGTTTGTTAGCCCCAACTGTACCGTCAGATCCTAATCCCCAGAACTTACATCTTATAGTTCCTGGTGTAGCTATTTTGATAGGTTCAGATGGCTCTAATGAAGTATTAGTAACGTCATCTACTATACCTACAGTGAAGTTGTTCTTAGGATTTTCAGAAGTTAAGTTATCAAATATAGTTTTTATATCTGATGGAGTAACATCTTTTGATCCTAATCCGTATCTTCCACCTATTATCATTGGAGCATTTTCAGCTCCGTAGAATGCACTACGTACGTCTAAGTATAATGGCTCTCCTATAGCACCTGGCTCTTTAGTTCTATCCATTACACATATTCTTTCAGCAGTTGCTGGTATTTTTTCTAATAAATGCTTAGTAGAGAATGGTCTGAATAAGTGAACCTTAACTAAACCGTATTTTCCACCTTGAGCATTTAAGTAATCTATTGTTTCTTCTATAGCCTCTGTAGCAGATCCCATAGCTATTAATACATACTTAGCATCTTGTGCTCCGTAGTAATCAAATAGTCCATGTTCTCTTCCAGTTAATTCGCTCATTTGCTTCATGTATTTTTCAACTATTCCAACTATGTTGTTGTAATATTTATTTGAAGCTTCTCTTGTTTGGAAGTATATATCAGGGTTTTGAGCAGTACCACGAGTAACAGGATGATTTGGAGATAAAGCTCTGTTTCTGAACTCTTCTACTGCCTCTTTGTTTATTAATTTTTCATAATCTTCAGTGTCTAATAACTCAACTTTTTGTATTTCGTGAGATGTTCTGAATCCATCGAAGAAATGTATGAAAGGTAATCTTCCTTCTATTGCAGCTAAGTGTGCAACTGGTGCTATATCAGCAACTTCTTGAACAGAACCTGATGCTAACATTACACATCCAGTTTGTCTAGCTGACATAACGTCTTGATGATCCCCAAATATAGATAATGCTTGAGCTGCTAATGCACGAGCACTTACGTGGAATACCCCTGGAAGTAATTCCCCAGCAACTTTATACATATTAGGTATCATTAATAATAAACCTTGAGATGCAGTGAAAGTTGTTGTTAATGCACCAGCTTGTAATGAACCGTGGAATGCTCCAGCAGCTCCTGCTTCTGATTGCATTTCTACAACACTTACTTTTTGTCCGAACATATTCTTTCTGCCTTGTGCCGACCATTCGTCAACTACTTCAGCCATGTTTGAAGACGGAGTTATTGGATATATAGCAGCAACATCAGTGAATGCATAAGCAACATGAGCAGCAGCTGTATTTCCGTCAACTGTTTTCATAAATTTAGCCATAATTGTATCCTCCTCGTATATTACTCTTATGTACTTATCTTTATAAGTATTTTGTATTGTAGAAACAACGTACAAGGTTATACAACATTGCACATTGCTTCCCCCCAATACTATATTATTACATAATTCTAAATATTACATAATAAACAAAATATTCTATATGTTTTGTAAAATTCCTTCATTTTGCTTAATTTGATTAAAGGAAAAATCTATATGTTTATTAAAATAATATCCATATGTTTAATTATAAGTTTCTTTTACTCTTTCATTTATACCCACGATTTTGTAGATTAAACAAGAAATTTGTATTTTTTCTAATAATCGCTTTTTATAGAGTCTTCCCCAGTAACTATGGCTATTGATGCACTTGCACCTATTCTTGATGCCCCAGCTTCTATTACAGCTTTTGCATCTTCAGCAGTTCTAACACCACCTGATGCTTTAACTCCTATATTTTCTCCAACAGTTTCTCTCATAAGTTTTATGTCAGCTGGAGTTGATCCACCTGTTCCAAATCCTGTTGAAGTTTTTACATAGTCAGTTCCTGCTTTAACTGCAAGTTCACAAGCTTTAACTTTTTCTTCATCTGTTAAGTAACAAGTTTCTATTATTACTTTAACTAAAGCTTCTTTATTAGCTGCATCTACTACTGCTTTTATATCTTCATATACTAAGTCGTAGTTTTTATCTTTTAATGCACCTATATTTATAACCATATCTACTTCGTCTGCACCTTTAGCTATAGCATCTCTTGTTTCAAACGCTTTAACTTCTTTAGTGTTAGCTCCTAAAGGGAAACCTATTACTGTACAAACTTTTACATCGCTTCCTTCTAATTCTTTTTTAGCAAGCTCTATGTTAGTTGGATTTATACAAACTGAAAAGAATCCATATTCTTTTGCTTCATTACAAACCTTTATTACTTCTTCTTTTGTAGTTACAGCTTTTAATACTGTATGGTCTATCATTTTTGCTATTTTACTCATTTCAAATTCTCCTTTTTTCTACACAAATATTTATATTATTCCATATTATGTTAGCATATTATGAGCATCATATAAACTTATTTTTTCCTTAGAACAATTTAAAATTCATAGCTCTTTAATTTCAATTTGTATTTTGTATCCAGCTCACATATATAATCATATCTATATAGTTTTTGTTTAACAAGTAGGCACTTTATTTATATATAGTTTCAAAAAATATATACAGTACCTAAAAATATATATGGTATCAAAAAATATACTGTAAGGTTTTTACAATAATTTATTTATGATATAATAAATAGGTCTTCATTTTTAAAATTTTGAAGGAATACTTTTTAGAGATCATATATAGGAATTATATCTCCCCCATTTAAAATGAATGTAATTTCTTATTTGATATAAAAAGTCTTAAGTTAGATATTTCATAGAAATACTTTATGATAAGTCTATATGACTATATTTTAATATTTTTTAGAAGTTTTTCTATGCTATTTATATAGAAAGAGGTGTATATATGATTCATACTCAATGTCACATGAGTCATAGATGTGCAAAATTTGAAACTTGCCCTATGACTTTATTTCATAAATTAGTTTCTGGTAAATGGAAAATTTTAATACTTTGGTATCTAAGTAGTGGTCCCCTTAGATTTAGTGAGATAAAAAGAAAGCTTCCTGATGTTACTCAAAAAATGCTTACAAACCAACTTAGAAGTTTAGAAGATGATGGACTAGTTCATAGAGAGGTGTATCCTGTTATACCTCCTAAAGTCGAGTATAGTTTGACAGATCTTGGAGAAAAATTACTTCCCCTTCTTGAGCAGATGTACGAATATGGAGTGGAATATTCAAAAGCTATGAAAATATCTGCTACTAAGTAGATTTTTAATAAATACATAAATAATAAACTATATAACTAAAAAGGTAATCTCAATTTTGAGATTACCTTTTATTTATAATATAAACTAAAATTATTCAGCTATTAATTCTACCATATCTCCGTTTCTAACTGCTGCAGCGTTTCCTTCTTCAACGTCTACGTGCATTTCTAAAGCGAAGTTTGCATTAGCTCTTACTAATACATTTTCAAATACAACAGCTCTTGGTCCGAAAGTTCTAACTTTTACTATTTGCTTATCTTCTACACCGAAGTTTTTAGCATCTTCTAAGCTCATATGTATATGTCTAGATGCTACTATAACACCTTCTTGTAATTCAACTTCTCCAGCTGGTCCTACTAATTTAACACCAGGAGTTCCTGCTATATCTCCAGATTCTTTTATTGGAGCTTTTACACCTAAAGCAAATCCATCTGCTAAAGATATTTCAACTTGAGTGCTAGGTCTAGCTGGTCCTAAAACTCTAACTCCTTTTATAGTTCCTTTTGGTCCTACTAAATCAACCTTTTCTTCACATGCATATTGTCCTGGCTGAGATAATGGCTTGAAATGAGTTAACTCATGTCCTGCTCCGAATAATGTTTCTATATCAGCTTGACTTAAATGAACGTGTCTGTTTGATAAAGCTATTGGTAATTTCATAAAAAACCCTCCTACATAAATTTTGTATACAACATCCAATTATACATAAATTTTTTAATTAAATCAAATTCTTTTCTCAAAATTTGATAATTTTCTTAATATTATTTCTACTGAAATATTAGAAAACCCTTTTATTTTCATTCATAATTAGTATTTCAACTTTTACTTATCTTATTATAATTTTTTATTTATTTTAACCATATTAATATTAACTTTAAATATTAGTTTATATAAAAATTTTATATTGATAGTTTTTTTAATGAGTCAAAGTAACCAGGGAAAGATATATCTATACACTCTTTGTCATCTAATACTATATCTGTATCACAGATTAAATTAGCTATTGAAAATGCCATGGCTATTCTATGGTCTTTAAAAGTAGTTATACTAGCTCCATTTAGCTTAGTTTTTCCTTTTATAACCATTCCATCTTCTAGTTCTTCTATATCTGCACCCATTAATTTTAAGTTATCTACTACAGATTTTATTCTGTTACTCTCTTTTACTTTTAATTCTTTTGCATCTTTTATTATAGTTGTTCCTTCTGCTTGCGTTGCAAGTACTGCTATAACTGGTATTTCATCTATAAGCCTTGGTATTATAGTTTTATCTATTGTTGTAGCATTTAAATCTTTGCTGTACTTTACTAATAAATCTCCAACTAGCTCTCCTCCAACTAATCTTTGATTTATTATTTCTATATTTCCATTCATATTTTTAACAACATCTATTATTCCAGTTCTAGTTTTGTTTAGTCCAACATTTTTAATTAAAACCTCTGAGCCTTTAGTTATTAAAGCTCCTACTATTATAAATGCTGCTGAAGATATATCTCCTGGTACATATATATCTTGATTAAATAACTCTTTAACTGGATTTATAGTTATATCTAAATCATTTACATCTATGTCAGCTCCAAATGATTTAAGCATTATTTCTGTATGGTTTCTACTTTTAACTTTTTCTCTTATTATACTTTTTGAATCTGCATATAAGCTTGCCAGTATCAAAGCTGATTTAACTTGTGCTGATGCTACTGGCATATTATAATCTATTCCTTTTAAGTTCCCTCCATATATTTTTATAGGAGTATAGTTTGCATCGTCTTTTCCTTCTATTTTGCATCCCATCATTCTTAAAGGATCTGTAACTCTTTTCATAGGTCTTTTTCCTATTGATTCATCTCCAATAAGTGTTGCATCAAAGTTATTTCCTGCTAGTATTCCACTTAATAGTCTTATTGTAGTTCCAGAGTTTCCTACGTCTAGTAAATCTTTAGGTGGCTTTAGACCATATAGACCATTTCCTTTTACAAAAACTTCATTTCCTTTTATGTCTATGTCTACTCCCATTTTCTTAAAGCAAGATATTGTGCTTAAGCAGTCTTGGCCCATTAAAAAGTTGCTTATTTTATTATGTCCTTTTGATATTGATGAAAACATTATGGCTCTATGGGATATAGATTTATCCCCTATAAGTTCAAAACTTCCTCTAAGCATTCTGACTCTCCCTTATTATATTAAGTATTTTTTCTTCATCTATATTATCCATTAAACTTACTTTTCCTAGTTCTGTTGGAAGTATTAAGTTTATTTTACCAAAGCTATTTTTCTTATCACTCTTCATTATGTATAGTATCTCTTTTGCAATATGATCTTTATCCATATTTTCATTTAAATCATATTTTAAAGGTAGTTTGTATAAATTTATAACTCTTATAAATTTATCATAATACTCTTTGGATATTAATTTTTCATCTAATGAAAGTTTAAATGCCATAGCCATACCTATACTTACAGCCTTACCATGGCTAATTTTTAATAGTTTTTCTACTCCATGTCCAAAGGTATGTCCAAAATTTAGTATTTTTCTAAGTCCACCTTCTTTTTCATCATTAGATACTACTTCTACCTTTATACCTGCGCATTTTTTTACTATATAGTATAAGTATTTCTCTTCCTTATTTAATATAGCTTCACTATTTTCTATTAGATAATCTAGAAATTCATAATCATATATTGCACTATACTTTATAACCTCTGCCATACCACTTATAAATTCTTCTTCACTTAAACTTTTTAAAGAATTCACATTTATATAAGTAAGTTTTGGTTGATAAAAACTTCCCATTATATTTTTAAAATTGCCTAGATTTATACCTGTTTTTCCACCTATAGAAGAGTCGACTTGAGCAAGTAAACTTGTAGGAACTTGTATAATGTCAATTCCTCTCATATAAGTAGATGCTATAAACCCTGCAAGGTCTCCTACTACTCCACCTCCTAAGGCTAATATTAAAGATTTTCTAGATAAATTTATTCTTATACAGTAGTTCATTATTTCCTCATAAACATCTAAAGATTTAGATTGTTCTCCTGGTGACACTATATATTCATATATGTACTTAGCTTTTATAGAACTTGTAAATTCTTTCATCATATGTTTATATACATTATCATCACTTATTATAAGTACTTTGTCGTATATATCATTTAAATCTATATCAGCTTTTATTAAACCTTTATTTATATCATTTGAGTTTACTAATTTTACAGCTTCATTAAAGGATTTATAATCTTTATCTATTACTACACTACAAATAGCAGTTTCTATCTTTTCCATCCTCTTTCACCTAACCTTTTTATGTATGAATTATAATTTGATTTTAAGTCATTTAAGTTGTCTCCACCTATTTTTTCTAGGAAGTGATTACATATAACAAAAGCTACTACATTTTCACAAACTACACTGCAAGCAGGAACAGCACAATTATCTGAACGTTCAATACTTGCACTATAACTTTCCAGTGTATTTATATTTATAGAATTTAATGGTTTATATAATGTAGGTATTGGCTTCATTGCACATCTTATTATAATCTCTTCTCCTGTAGTCATTCCACCTTCTATTCCACCTAGTCTATTTGTAGCTCTTTTTATACCTTCATTTTTGTCATAGCTTATTTCATCCATAACACAAGACCCTGCTAAAGAGCTAACATCAAATCCAATTCCTATTTCTACTCCTTTTATGGCTTGAGTAGCCATTAAATGCATAGCAAGTTGTCCATCTATTTTCTTATCAAACTGAGTATATGAACCTAGCCCAGGAATAATATTTTTTACTCTTATTTCTACAACTCCACCTAATGTATCACCTTCTGATTTCGCTTTATCTATTCTTTCTATGATTTTTTCTTCTAGGTTTTTATTTACACATCTTATTTGACTAGTATCTACATTTTCCTTTATATAATCAAATTCATATAAATTTTTATCTTCTACACCACCAATATTTACTACATGAGATGTAAATTCTACATTAAAATTTTTAAGTATTTGCTTGCATATAGCACCTACGGCTACTCTACTTGCAGTTTCTCTGGCACTAGACCTTTCAAGTACATTTCTAGCATCTTCAAAGTCGTATTTTAAGCAACCTACCAGGTCTGCATGTCCTGGTCTTACATTACTTACTTTTCTAGTCTCTAAATCAACTGCCTCCATTGGATTCATGTACTTTGTCCAATTTTCATAATCTTTATTTTTTATTTCTATAGATATAGGTCCACCTAGGGTTTTTTTACCTCTAACTCCACCTAATATATTTATTTTATCTCTTTCTATTTGCATTCTGCCGCCACGACCGTAGCCACCTTGTCTTTTTTTAAGCTCCTTGTTTATTTCTTCAAAATCAAGTTCTATATTAGCTGGTACTCCATCTAGTATAGATATTAAGCTTTGCCCATGAGATTCTCCACTTGTTAAATACCTTAGCATATCATTCTCCTTGTTAAACTTCATTTATTATATATATTGTATAATATTATTTAAGTAAAATACTCTAATTTAAATATTTTTTTATATTATGTTTTATTCTAACTTTTTTGGGTATATATATAATTAGATTTCTAATTTTATATTTTTATTATTTGATTTTCTAAATATATTTACAATCAAAAGAAGCTTGATTAATCAAGCTTCTTTACATCACATATATAATTTTTTATTGCCTTATCTAGTTCATTTTTAAAGTGTTGATTTTCACTATACCCTAATTTATCTGTACTATTTAAGTAAATATTATATTTTAATTTATTGTTTACACTTTTAAAGAAAAAATCCATGACTATTTGGCCACCCATAAATTGAGTTTCATATGGTGTTGAACCTCCAACAGCTATATACATTCCTATACGAGTCTTATCTCTATCTATTGATGGCTTATTAAGAATATACTTACTTGCATATATAGCCTGAGTTCTATCTACTACTGTTTTTAATTTGGCAGATACGCAATCAAAATGTACAGGGCTTATTACTATAACTCCTTTGGCTTTATCAAACATTTTATACATAGGAGTCATATCATCATTAAATTTACAATAACCTGTTTTTTCGCAAAATCCACAAGCAGTACAATACTCAATATTCATATCATATATGTTAAATATTTCGTAAGTTATATTATTTTCTTCTAGTTTAGAACTTATTTCCTTAGATATCGAAAAACAATTTTTATTTTTTCTTGGGCTTCCATTTATTATTAATATTTCTTTAAACATTAATTATCCCCCTTTATCTTTTAGTTATAATAAATACTATTTATCCTTTAACATAACTACTAATATATCATCATCAAAGTTATCTTTACCTGCAAAGTCTATTAACTCTTCTTCTAGCTTTCCTTGTAAAACTTCATGACCTATTTGGTAATTATCTTGAAGGAATTTCTCTAATCTAGATACCCCATATTCTTCTTTTGACTCATTTTTTATTTCTAAAATTCCATCTGTGTACATGCATAATAGTGAATAGTTTGATATATCAAAAGAGTTGTTTGCATATTCAGCTTCATCCATTATCCCTATTGGTATACCTTTTTTACAGTTTAAATTTCCTTCTATTTCTCCATTATTCTTTATTATTATAGGACTATAATGTCCTGCGTTGGATATTGTTATTTTATTTTCTTTTGAATTTATAACACTTACTAAACATGTAGCAAATACGTCCATTTTATCAAATTCATCATATAACATTTTATTTAACTTTGTAAGTATTTCTCCAGGTGTTTTATAATGATTTGCTAACACTTTAAAGGCACCTTTTATCATAGCAACCATATAGTTTGAAATCATACCATGACCCATAACATCTGCCAAAATATAAACTGTATTATCATCATCTACCTTCATAGCATAGTAGAAGTCCCCTCCAACTACTCTTGCTGGTCTATGATAGTAATCTAACTCTTTATTGTTACTTAATTCTAATTTAGCATCATCCATTATTAACTTTTGCTGTTTATTTAAAAGGTTTAATTCATTATCAAGTACTTTATGCTTTACTTCTTCTAAATTATATTTATACAGTTGCATACCTACTGATACTTGTTTTGCTAATATACTTAATATATTCAAATCATCTTTTGTATAGTTTTGACTATTAGCGCATACTATACATCCGATAACTTTATTTCTATATCTTAACTTATAATATATATAACTTTTTATAGTATCTTCTGACTCAGATTTTATATTTACATTATTGTGATATTCCCCAATTGATTTTCTCGCTTGGATACTTTCTAACATTGGATATAGGTTTATTTTATTTTTATCTTCAACATTGTAATAGTTAAATGCTCTATCTTTATAATCATTATCATCTACTAATATCAAAGCTTCTTTGCTGTTTGTCATATTACAAGCTTGTTTACTTAATTGCTCTAAGAATACTGTTATATTATTACTTGAATAAAGCTTTTTAGTTGCAGCATTTATTGAATTTATAGCACCTCTTAATTTATGTACTAAAAATTGCATATTATTGTTTTTAGTAGTTATTTCTATTGATAAACTAAGCAATGATGCAACAGATGATATAAAGTCTATATCTTGTTCACAGATACTATCATTTTTTGATAAAAAGCAAGTCATAAATCCAACTACTTTATCGTTTATTATAAAAGGAAATACTATCCTTCCCGTATAACCTTCTTTTATAGCTAAGTCTCTTTCGTCTTTTGCCCTTTCCTCTTCAAAGACATTTTCTATATATATTATTTTCTTTTCTTCTACAGCTTCATGAACATATTTAGGATATTCATTAAAATCTATTTTAATACCTATTGGATTACTCATAGATTTTACTGGTGGTACATGATCCATAGGGAATACTTGTGGTATATACTCTAAAGTCTGAGAACACACCAAGTATGCGTATTTATAGTCATTTCGATAAAATAAATTAACACAAGCCTTAGTTGGATGAACAACTTCTAACATCTTGTCTACTATCTTATCTTTTATAGAATAAAAATCTGTTGAACTAGTTACCATAGCTGATATGTCTACTAAGTTTTTCATTCTATGGCTATCAGTATTAAAATTTTGCATATCACTACTTACCCCCTAATTTTATATAGTCTACTTTATATTACTATATATGTTATTTATAGTAAATATAAAAACTATTATAAAAGTTGCTATTATAATGGCATTAAACCCTGTTAATAATCCAATTATAAGCAAAGTAACTAACACATTTAATCCTGATTTTCCTCTCTCATCTATAGTTGGTATTTTAGGCATTTCTATATTATTTTTTATATTTTCAATACTTTCTCTCACTTGAGCTTCTAACTTTATCTTATATATTAAATAAGTCAATTCTACTAACAACATCCCCATTCCAAATAAAATCTCTATATTAAAAGATATATATAAAATAATTATTGCTAATAGTAGCTTTGTAATCTTTAAAAATACACTATCTAACTTTAATGTCATATTTCTTATTTCTCTACACTCTTCTCTGTAAGTATAGTCTGATGAAGGCATAGATTTCATCTTAGTTTTTACTATTTCAGAATAAAATAGCTTTATTATTCCATTTATCATATAAATTCTCCTTATCAAGTTACTTATTTTTATATAATCTATATTTCATCCATATATTTGTAATTTTTACAATTATAATATTTTTTATACTTGTCAATAATAAAATTTATAGACTAATATACACTTTAAAAGGAGTGGTTTTAATGCAAATGGCTAATCTTGATTTAGAAACACGTAGTAAAATCTATAGCCACACAAAAAAAGTCCTCAGAAAATATCAAAAAGGTATTATAACTGGTAAGCTTACAGCTGATAAGTTTGCTGAAAATATACTATCTAATGAATCTATTAATGACATTTTAGATGAAAATCTTTTATCAGATGAAACCTTCAAATTATCTTATATAGACTATATAGATAAATTAATAAGTATGCAAAATGCTAATTTATCAAAAGGCAAAAAACATAAAAATAAATCTATCCCTGAAAAACCAAGTATTTCTCAAAAACTAAAATTAAAGAATTTGCTAAGCTCTAGTGAATATACATTGTCAATTCCTATAGAATACCTAAATGCTTGTGATGTTGATAATTTAATAAAATTCATAAGCACTGGTATTATAGATTTAGGTAATGAAAGAATTTATAATTATGTACATAAACCAGAGAAAGTAAATTAATCTAATATCATATATAAATTATTTTGATATTTTTTAAATAATAAAAAGTCTTCACCTAAATATTAAGTGAAGACTTTTTATTATTTATCCTAATGCTTTTTCTAGCTTAGATAAATGCTGTATTGGATAATATCTAAGAAGCTCTCTAAACTGTTCTACTGTAAGACCTTCTGTTGTTGTATAAATACGTATTTTTTCATCTAAATCTGCATTTATAAATTTAGTTTTTATTTCTTCAAAATTAACAGTCGACATTTATATTTCTCCTTATGTAATGTATTTTATTGTTATTTTATCCATTCAAAAATTTTTTATCCAATATATAAGTCATGTATTTTTTAATTTTATATAAAACTAAAGGAGCATCTAAAAGATGCTCCTTAATATATTAAAATAATATATTATTGTTGTTGTTGTCCTGACATTTGTTGTTCTGCCATTTCAACTAACTTTTTAGTCATGTATCCACCTACATAACCATTTTCTCTTGCAGTAAGATTTCCTTTGTCCATTTGTTGGTAATTTGTCATTCCAAGCTCATTAGCTATTTCTAATTTCATTTGATTTAATGCTTGTTTAGCTCCTGGAACTACTGTTTTGTTGTTATTGTTGTTGTTTGACATTGTTGACTACCTTCTTTCTTTTGATTTTGTTTCTTGGTAGTATTATATGAATTTATAGTTTTTTAATTCTAGGTAATATTTGTAACAATATCTAAATTCTTGCTAACAATAATATCCGGCTAAATAACCTGTTGAAAATGCTATTTGAAGATTAAATCCCCCAGTATAAGCATCAACATCAATTACTTCTCCTGCAAAAAATAATCCATCTATTAGCTTTGATTCCATTGTACTTGCATTTATCTCCCCAACTTTAACTCCACCTGAAGTTATTATAGCCTCTTCTATTGGTCTATATCTTTTTACTGTTAAATTAATATTTTTTAATAAATGTACTAATGCTTTTCTTTGTTCTCTAGATATTTGATGAACTACAGTATTTTCATCTATGCCACTTAACTTTATTATTACTGGTATTAATTTTTTTGGCAATAAGTCATCTAAAGAGTTTTTAAAGGCCTTGTTAGTATACTTTTGGAAATCTCTTTGTATTCTTTTATCTAATTTTTCTTCATCTAGTGCTGGTTTTAAATCTAGAACTATCTTATAAGTATTTTTTGATAAATCTTTCATCATACAACTAGCTGACTTTACAACCGGTCCATCTATACCATACTTTGTAAATTCTAATTCTCCAAAGTCATCGTATATTTTCTTATTTTTTCCGTTATATAACTCTATTTTTATATTTCTAAGAGATAATTTTTCTAATTCACTTACAAAACTTTCACATATTTCAAGCCCTATTAAAGAAGGTTTAGGATCTATTATAGTATGTCCATATTTTTTAGCAAATTTATATCCATCTCCAGTAGAACCCGTTAGAGGATAACTAACTCCTCCAGTAGCAACTATTACAGCATCGCATTGTATTTCTTTTTTGTTGTCTAATATTACTTTTTCTATTTTTTTATCTTTTGCTATTATTTCTTCTACTTTAGTATTTAATAACAATTTTACTTTTTTATCTATTACTTGTTTATGAAGTGCATTAGCTATATCATGTGCCTTATCACTTTCTGGAAATACTCTATTTCCTCTTTCTGTCTTAGTTTTTACACCTAAACTTTCAAACATATTTATAACATCTTCGTTTGTAAATGTATAAAATGCACTATATAAAAATTTACCATTTGTAGGTACATTTTCTATTAATTCTTCTATATCACAGTTATTAGTTATATTACATCTACCTTTTCCTGTTATTAATATTTTTCGCCCTACTCTATGATTTTTCTCTACTAATGTTACGTCTAATCCTCTATCTGCTGCAGTTGCCGCTGCCATCATACCAGCTGCTCCAGCTCCTATTACTACTACTTTTTTCAAATTTACACCTCTTCTATTTTAAGTAAGCTTAACTTTTTAATAGCTTTAAGTAACTTACTTTGCATCTAATTAATATATACTCATATGCATGTTTTAATTAATCTTATTCAATAAATAATAAAGCTTACTATAGCTTAAATATCTTAAACAGAAATGGCACTCCACAAACTCCATAAAATACTACTATTGTATATCTTATATAATCAAATAAGTTGTTACTTGGCATAGTATATTTTAAGCCTAAGTAAACTAATCCTAAAGTTATTATTCCAAGTAAAAATCTACATATATTTTTAGCTATTTTATTATCTTTTTTGTTACTAAAGTTTATTTTATTTTTATTTTTTGATACTGTTTCAAACTGTATATATCTATCTTCTACTATATACCCTAGTACAAATCCAGTTAATAATCCAAATGATTTTATATAAGACGAACTATTTACTAAAAATGCAACTAATGCAAATGGTATTAACATTAAAATAAGACTTAGATATTTTTTTTCATTATCTACATAATCAAAAAATTTACTAAATATTACAGTAAATATTATCCCAAATCCCCATCCAAATATTACATCTATAGGCCAATGAACTCCTAGGTATAGTCTAGATATGCCTACTCCTAAAATTATAATAGCTCCTATTATACTAATCCATGTATTTTTGAATATAATTATTATACTTGTCCAAAATGAAGTTGCAGTTTGAGTATGTCCACTTGGAAATGAATATCCTGTTGCTGTTGATACTCTTTGAGACGTTATCCCTTCTATTCCTATTGGCCTTTTAGCCTTTATTACATCTTTTATTCCTGAATTTATGGCCACGTTTCCTACTAATGAAAATAATATCTTTTGACCATACTTTTTATTTATACACCAATACATTATTGTTGTTAATAAAACTATTACAGGTATTTCTGTACTTATAGTAAGTATTAAAAATAAAGTATCTAATACGCCAGATCTTAAAGACTGAAAAAATTGTAGTATACTTAATTGAATATCCATTTTATTTCCCCCTCCTAAGTACTTATCTTTTATGTAATTATACCTAACTTTCTTATTTATTTATACCCTTTACACAAAAATAGACTTAGCAACATTGCTAAGTCTTCTATATTATTCTTCTCCAACTATTCCTATATAAGGTAAGTTTCTGTATTTTTCTGCCCAGTCTATTCCATATCCTACTATAAAATTGTCTTCTATAGTAAACCCTACATAGTCTACTGGTATATTAGCTTTTCTTCTTTCAGGCTTATCTAATAGTGTACATAATTTTAATGTTTTTGGATTTCTAGTTTGTAGTACATCAACTAATTTGCTTAATGTTAATCCTGAATCTATTATATCTTCTACTACTAATACATTTTTTCCTTCTATATTAACATCTAAGTCCTTTAGTATTTTTACAACACCTGAACTTTCAGTTGATTTTCCATAACTTGATACACTCATAAAATCTATATTAACATCTAAGTCTATTTTTCTTATTAAGTCAGAAACAAACACACTAGCACCCTTTAGTATCCCTACTACTAATAATTCTTCACCTTTGAAGTCTTTTTCTATTTGTTTTGCTATCTCTTCTACTTTTTTAGCTATTTGTTCTTCTGTTAATAATACTTCTGTAATTTTGAACATTTCAGTCCTCCTGTTGTTTACGTATATTATAATAAAAACATTATACCATATAAGCACAAACATTAGAACATTTTTATATTTTTTTTAGTAATTGTTCAATATTTTTTTATTATTTAAATTTTTAAGTATATTTTTATTATTTTCTTAAAATTTCTTGCTATACATCTTTTCCTAAATATGATTTTTTGGTTAGATATTATTATTTAATATTTTTATAAAAGCTACTAATAATCGATTTTTATATTATAATTAAATTGTAACTATTAACTACGGAGGTGTTTTACTTGAGTTTAAACCATGGTGCTAATTTATATGACTTATCGAAAAAATATGGATTTTCAAAAGAAGAATTTCTAGATTTTAGTTCTAATATAAATCCTTTAGGTGCATCTAATGCTGCTAAAGACATTGTGATTAAAAATATAGATCAGGTTTCTATATATCCAGACCCTGATTACACAAATTTAAAAAATTCTATTTCTTCTTATTGTCATTGTAATAAAGAAAACATAGTATTAGGAAGTGGTGCAACAGAGCTTATTTCTTCATTTATAAAAACTATAAATCCTACTAAAGCTCTACTTTTATCACCTGCTTATTCTGAGTATGAAAAAGAATTAAAAAAGATAAACTGTAATATAGACAAATATTACTCAAAACATGAAAATGACTTTAAGATTGATATTGATAAATTAATAAATCACATAAATAGTAATAAATATAATTTGATTATTATCTGTAACCCTAATAATCCAACTGGTTTTACTTTCTCAAAAGCTGAGATAAAAACTTTACTTGAAAGTACTAATACTTTCTTTATGATTGATGAAACTTACATAGAATTTACAGATACTAAAGCTTTTTCTTCAACATCTTTAGTTGATGATTATAATAATATATTTGTTATAAGAGGTACTTCTAAGTTCTTCTCAACCCCTGGTATTAGACTAGGATATGGGCTTATATCTAATACTAGTGTAAAAGATAGTATATCATCTCATCTTGATTTATGGAATATAAATATATTTGCTACATTAATGGGTGAGGTTATGTTTAAAGATACACACTTCATAGAAAATACTATTAATGTTATGACTAAAGAAAGAGATTATTTATTTGATAATTTAAGAAATATAGATGATTTAAATGTTTATGATAGCCAAGGTAATTTTATATTATGTGAAATAAAATCAAAAAAATTAACTGCAAGTGAATTAAGAGATAAGCTTATTCCACATAAAATAATTATAAGAGATTGTGCTTCTTTTGATGGACTTAACGAGTATTTCTTTAGAGTTTGTATTTTAAAACCTGAAGATAATAGACTTTTAATAAATTCTTTAAATAATATATTTTAATAAAAAAATAAAAGTTATCTCAAAGTAAGAGATAACTTTTATTTTATTTTATTTTATTCTAGTTAATTTTACCTTTTTCCTTTTTCCTATTATAATAGGAACTTTCTCAACTTCAACAATACTAGTATCTATACCAAACCTCTTAGCTGGAGATACTGTTATTTTTTTTATAAGTATCTTAAAACCTATTATAAAACTATCCCATTTTGAAAGGTTACTTTCATTAGATAAATTTTCTTCTAACAATACAAATTTAAAGTCTCCAACATTTTTCTCTAAATTGTTATCTATCATATATTCCTTTAGTGTAATTTTTAATTCTTCTGTAGATATTAATTCTTCTATTACTTCTCTTAAAAATATATTTACTGTTTGATTTACTTTAAATCCTAGTTCAAATTCTATCTTAAATATTTGATTAGGTATTATAGTATGAACCTTATAACTCATAGTATACGGCTCGTCAGTTACTCTTACGTTAACAAACCAATAGAATTTAGCGCGTTTTGGTGATTTATTAAATATAGAATATAATATATTATCTTCTATATACCCCCTAGTGCTAGTTTGAGTTAAATACACTAGATGTGTTGAATATAGGGGCAATGTTGTATCTTCTATTATAGATTTAAATCTATCTTTATATTTAGATAGCTTGGTAAAATGATTGTATCTTTCCTTTATCTTTAATCCATATACCCATGAATACATAACAAACATTATAATAAATCCTATTAATACAGTTATATATCCTCCTCTAAAAAACTTAGATAAATTTGCATATAAAAAACTTAATTCGATTATTCCAAAAACAATTAAAACTAATACAGACCTTGTAGCTTTTCTATTGTTATATTTTTCATACTGAGATAATAATATGGTTGTCATAAGCATAGTAACTGTAATAGCAAGTCCATATGCAGCTTCCATATTCTCAGATTTTTTAAAGTATAAAACTAACAATATACAGCCTATTCCTAATGTAAAATTAATTACTGGTATATATATTTGACCTTTTTCCTCATTTGGATATTTAATTAATAATCTAGGAAAAAGATTTAATTTTATTGCCTCTGATATTAATGAAAATGCCCCAGAAATAAGTGCCTGACTTGCGATAATTGATGCTATTGTCGCTATTATGACCCCTGGTACAATAAACCACTTTGGCATTATTGAGAAAAATGGATTATTTATTACTACATCTCCTTCTCTTAACATAAGCCATGCTCCTTGTCCTAAGTAATTAAGTATTAAACATACCTTTACAAAAAACCATGTATAGTATATATTTTTTCTTCCACAATGTCCAAGATCAGAATATAACGCTTCTGCACCTGTTGTACAAAGAAATACGGCTCCTAAAATATAAGTACTTTTGGGATTTTCAATTAATAATTTTATTCCATAATAAGGATTTATAGCTTTTATTATTTGTGGATTATTAATTATTTGAGATATACCAAGTATAGCTAACATAGAAAACCATAAAAACATAATAGGACCAAAAAGCTTTCCTATCTTCATAGTTCCACAGTTTTGAAAAGAAAATAATAATATTAATATTGATACTACTATAATTAATATCATATTAAGACTTAGTGGAAATATCATTTGTAACCCTTCAACAGATGATGTAACAGTTACTGGAGGTGTTATCATCCCATCTGCTAAAAGTGATGCTCCGCCTATAACCGCTGGTACAATTGCCCATTTAGCTCTTTTTCTTACTAAAGTATATAATGAAAATATTCCACCTTCTCCGTTATTATCCGCTTTAAGAGTTAATATTACATATTTTATAGTTGTTTGAAGTGTTAATGTCCAAATAACAAGTGATATTCCTCCTAATACTAAATCCGTAGAAACCTGTCCTTTATTAGTTGATAATATTGAATTCATAACATATAAAGGTGATGTACCTATATCTCCATATACGATACCTAATGCTACTAATAACGATGCTATACTTACTTTTTTGCTTTTCATAATTGATTTACCTTCTTTCATAATCACAATCCGCTAGTTTCATCTATTACAAGTTATTAAAAATAACCTATAATAAGGCTCTCATATCTTTGTTATTAATTTAATATGTTATGACTATACCTTGATAATGGACTTAGTCTAGCAAAGTAGTCTTCTTCTGTCAAATGTCTCTTTTGTTAAGCATTTCATAATTTTTAATTATAAGAATATAGACAAATAATTTATTTAGTTTTTTTAATATTTTTCAAATTTAAATTTAAGTTTAACATTGCAAAAGCTAAGTTTAGCTTGTTTTAAACAAATAAATATTTAAATTGATGATTTTTAATATTTTCAATATGTAAATTAAAGAATTTTTAATTATAAGGTTTATTTTTATAATATAATTAGTTTAAATATAAAAATATTTATGACTTTTCATACAATATTAATTTGTTAGGTTTATATTTTATGATTTTTAAGTGAAATGTTTTATTAAATAAAAAAGGCTACCTCATAAGAGGTAGCTATTTTTTTTAATTGCTTAAGCAACTTTATTTGCTTTTTTAGACATTTTAGTGTTTATATGATCAACAACTGCTGCTATAGCGTTATCTCCAGATACGTTTGCAGCTGTTCCGAAACTATCTTGAGTTAAGTATAAAGCTATCATTAAACTTGCAAGTCCACCATCTGATGGTATACCTATCATTGGTAAGAAAGGTAATGCACTCATTATAGCTCCACCTGGTGCTCCTGGTGCTGCAACCATTGCTATTCCTAACATTAATATGAATGGGAATAAAGTAGTAAAGCTATGATCCATATTGTTCATCATAAGTACTGCAACAGCAAATGATGTAACTGATATTATACTTCCTGATAAGTGAATTGTTGCACATAAAGGTACACAGAATTCTCTTATTTCTTTGCTTACTCCATTGTTTTTAGCACATTCTACATTTACTGGTATAGTAGCTGCTGAAGATTGAGTTCCTACTGCTGTTAAGTAACCAGGTATTTGGTTTTTTAACATTTTGAAAGGATTCTTCCCTGTAACTATTCCTGCTGCTGTAAATTGTATTGTTAAGTATATTAAATGTAGAGGTATTACTATTAAGTAAACTCTCCAGAATACTCCTAATATAGACCAAACTTGTCCAGCAAAAGTTATATTAGCAAATGTTCCTGCTATATATATTGGTAATAAAGGTATTATTATTGTTGATAATACTTTCGTTACGATTTCTTGGAACTCTTGGAATATATTATGTAAAGTTTGCCCTTTACCATTGTTTCTAAGAGCAGATATACCTAGACCCATTGTAAATGCAAATACTATTGCAGCAGTTACATCTACCATTGGTGATAAAGGTATACTAAAGAATGGTGATAACATACCTGCTTCAGGATCACCTATTTGTGAAGCAACACTTGCATCTATAAAAGATGGGAATATTAACGATGCTACAGCAAATGCTAATGTTCCGGCTACTATTGTAGACCCATATGCTATTCCTGTTGTTATCCCTAATAATTTTCCTGCACCTGTTGCTAAATCTGCTATACCTGCTGTAACAAATCCTATTATTATAAATGGTATAACGAATTTTAAGAATGCAGAGAATAAACTACTTGCAGTTACCAGAGTTTTAACTATAACTTCTGGTGCGAATTGTCCGATTAATATACCGGCTATGATACCCATAATAAGTTTAGGAACTAATCCTATTTTTTTCATACGATCTTTCTCCCCCTGTCATTTTTTTCCCCTTGTAAACTTATAATAAAACATTTTTCTATTCTAGTCAACGTTTTCCTAGATATTTTTTTGTTTTTTTTGATTTTTTCTTTATTTTATTTTATTTCTAACTTTTTATACTTTTTTTATTAAATCGCTTTTCTTTATAATTGAAATTTTCTTAATTTTCTTTCTATATAGTGTTAATTTCAATATTATTTTTTTAAATTTACTTTTAAATTTTTTATAATAAAAAAAGATAATTTCATAAAATAGAAACTATCTTTTTTATTCTTTTCACTTATTCTTTATAATTTTAAATAATTTTTATTTTATATCTACATATATATATCTGATAACTCTAATTTTACCTTTTCTTTTAATTCATCTTCTATTATATATTTATCACATCTATTTTCACTTATTTTAATTATAGGTATTTTTATTTTAAAGGTTGTGCCTTCATTTAATTTTGATTTTATATCAATTTTTCCTCCATGTGCTTCTACAAATAGCTTAACAATAGATAATCCTACCCCACTTCCTTCATTCTTTCTAGTCATGGTATTATCTATTTGGTAAAATATATCAAATATATGCTCTAACTCTTCCTCATTCATACCTATTCCTTTATCTTTTATTTCAATCTCAACATTATCTTCTAACGTTGATACATTGACATTTAAAGTTCCACCATTGTATGAAAATTTAATTGCATTTGACAATAAATTAAGTATTGCCCTTTCCATTTTATCAATATCAACAGCTGTTATAATTTCCTCGTCAGTAGTATCAAATATAATATCTAAATTTTTAGATTTTGTATATGGTATTACAGATAAAGTTATATCTTCGATTAACTCTACTATATTTACATTTTGTAAATATGGTTTTGTATCTACACATTTAAATTTTTGAATATCAATTAAATTATTTATCAACCTTAACAATCTATTACAATTACTTTCTATAATTTCATAATTATTATTACTTATTATGAATTCATTGTTTTTAGATTTTGATTTTGAAAGCTGCATTACTGATGAGATAACAGTAATTGGCGTTCTTAGTTCATGACTAATATTAGATGTAAAGTGTGCCTTTAATCTGCTTAATTCCTCGCCTTCATCAATTAATCTTAAAAGTTCTTTTTCATATTTCATTTTATAGTTAGTATAAGATATTAAGGCTATTACCATAGCTACTAGAACTAAAATAATAGAAATTACTACTAGTATATAATTTTCATGTTTTTTATAAATTTCTATTGGATCATTTACTATTACAGATCCGTCTGGTAAATCATGCTTTTTTATACCAAATTCTTTCATTACCTCATAATCAAATATATACTTATTTGCATTGTCATCACCTATATAAATTTTTTTATCACTTTTCCCAGATAAAATTGAATTTACTATTTCCCCAGCTTTTTTAGCCTGATTATATGGACTTACAACCTTACCACCTATAGTACCTTTCCCTATACTATGTTCAAATGAACTATATATAGGAACATCTTTAGTTAATGATTTTATAAGCCCAATTGTATCTTCATGTCCTAAATTAATATTTTCAAAATACCCTGGATAAAAAGTTATAATTGCATCACTACTTTCTAGTTTTTTTAACTTTTTCTTAAAATCATTAACATCTATATTGCGAGTAACTACCTCATGTAAATTAATATTATTTTTTTTATATTTATTTTCATAATAAGATATATCTTCTTTTGTTAATTCACTTTTATATCCAGACATAAAGTAAATATTTTTTACACCTTTGTGAAATTTAGATATTAGCTCTATATTTTTATCTATTGATGATACTTCCTTTACCCCTGAAACCATATCATAAGACAAAGCCTTTTTTATAAGTTCTTCATTTTCTATTGCAAAGAATACAATAGGAATATCCTTAAATAAATCTTCTCTATATTTTATAGCAAATTCTAATGCATCATCATTTTCTACAATAATACCATCAAAATTTTTATAATTTCTTAGTCTATGGCTTAGTAACTCATAAAATTCTAATTCATGCTTTGGGCTATAATTATATTCTGAATTCATATACTCAGTTTGTAAATTTATATCATGGCCTAACCCACTTACAATTCCACTCATATATTCATCAAAGTTTAAGAAGTTAGGATTTCCTGAACTAATAAATAAAATATTTCTTTTTCCTTCTGAATATATATCTTTTGTATATATTCCCAATATCAAAATAGTAATAAAAATGAAACTTAGGTATTTACACTTCCTCATGATTATCACCTACTTTTGCCAAAATTTTAATTTATATATATTAACTATATGTTTTGTTAATTTATATTTTTTCGACTTATGATACTTTATTATATCATCTGCATTTATATTTTTTTGTCGAAACTTGTATTCAAAAATATATATAATACTATTTTCACAAGTTTTTGTATAAATTAAAAGAAACGGCATAATAGCCGTTTCTTAATCTTTTATATTAAAATTGACATCTTCTATGATATTTGAATTCTTATCTGTTTTGATGATAACTTTATATTTTTCTATTTCTTCATTTATTATTCCCAAACTCCATATTAAAATAAATAAATCATCAATAAAACCAAATAACCCAAGTATAATCTCTGGTATAAAATCTATACCTAATATTAAGTAAAGTAGTCCTACTATTAATGCAAATATTACCTTTGCTTTACTCATTATACTAACTCTACTTTCTTTTAATAAATCTGGTAATTTAAATATATTTATAAAAAACATAAAACCAAATTTAGCTTTTCTAAATCTTACTAATGTTACCTTTAAAAAATTTAATATTTTATCTATAATATTCATAATATTATCACTCCTAAGTTATAAAAAATATTTATTATCTATATATTAGCATTATTATAACTTATATGATATTTTATATAAATATATTAGACTCAATTTGTACTATAGTAAACTTATTCCAGCTTCGTAACATTCTTCTATCATTTCTTTTGGCCAAACTCCAACTTGTACTTCTCCTATATGAGCTTTGTTTAAGAAATACATGCATATTCTAGATTGACCAATTCCTCCACCTATAGTATATGGTAGTTCTCCTTTTAGTAATGCTTGATGATAATCTAAGCTTCTTCTATCATCGCATCCACTTTCTCTTAATTGTCTATCTAAACTTTCTTCATCTACTCTTATTCCCATAGACGATAATTCTAATGCTCTACCTAATACAGGGTTATAGAATAATATATCTCCGTTTAATTCCCAATCATCATAATCAGGACTTCTTCCATCATGTTTTTCACCATTTGAAAGTACTTTTCCTATTTGCATTAAAAATACTGCCCCTTTATCTTTTACTATTTTATCTTCTCTTTCTTTTGGAGTTAACTCTGGATATAAATCTAATAATTCTTGAGATGTTATAAATGTTATCTCCTCAGGAAGTATTTTTTGTATTTCTGGATATATACTTTGTACATGTTCTTCAGTTTCTTTAAATACTTTGTAAATCTTTTTAACCACTTCTTCTAATGTTTCTCTACTTCTTTGTTTTTTATCTATTATAAGTTCCCAATCCCATTGGTCTACATATATAGAATGTATGTTATCTAATTCTTCATCTTTTCTAATAGCATTCATATCTGTATAGATTCCTCTTCCTGTAGGTAATCCATACTTTTTAAGAGCCATTCTTTTCCATTTAGCTAATGATTGAACTATTTCTGCCTTTTTACCTATATCAGGTACCTCAAAGCTTACAGCCTTTTCTATTCCATTTAAGTTATCATTTGTACCAGTTTCAGGTAATACAAATAATGGCGATGATACTCTAGTTAACCTTAGCTCTTCACCTAATCTATGTTCAAAAAAGTCCTTTAAATCTTTTATAGCTTCTTGCGTTTGTATTATACTTAGTTTTGTTTTATATTGTGTTGGTATTATTAAACTCATTTTTATTATCTCCTTTTATTTTTTTATTTAAGGAGTATGACGTCATACTTACTTTAAAACTTAATTAACTATACTTAAGTTTAGTTATTTTTATCCATAGCCTGGCCTTGGCTACATACAAATCTATGAAATTCGGCATATAAAAAAGCCCTTCATCCACTATATATAAAATATAGGGACGAAAGGCATATCTTCCGCGGTACCACCCTGATTAGCTTAATAATAAGCTCACCTTAATAATGTAGCAAGAATAATCTTAGTACATTCCAATTCGATAACGGGTTGGCTCCGTCTAAGCCTACTTTTGTTTCGGTTAGCAACTCCAGGATGTTCTTCAATATAGCCTTCGTGTTGGACTCTCACCGCCACCAACTCGCTTTGACTACGTACTATATCTACTCTTCCTTTCATAGTCTTTGTTATGTTATTGTTAATGATATATTATTATAAATTTTCTGTCAAATCTTTTTTTTATATATATTTTTTTACTACTTTTTATTTTTAAGTATTATATTAATAATAGCTTTATTTTTATAGTAATTATTTATTTAACCTTATATTTAATTAGAAAACTAATATAAAATGTAAATTAATGATTTTTTTAATTAATATTTTTATACTAATTTATATACTAATAAACACAAAAGTTTAAATTATTTCTTATTATATACTATGATAATATTGTAAAAAGTTTCATACTTTATTTAATAAATTTATTATTAACTTAATTTAATCATTATCATTTATGATATCTCCTCTTATTTTGTCAGCTCTTACTATCTTGTAGTTTTTGAATAAAGCATATCCTATATATCCACCTAAAACACTCACTACTATACATCCTGCTGCTGCTATTAAAACTTGTATTGGTGGATTGTAAGCAAACATTATAGCAAACCCAGCTATTGGTGTTGCTGTACCTGGAGTATTATTTACTAGTTGCATTAAAGCTACTATAACACCAGACATTGCCCCTCCTATAAAGTTTGTCGTATATACTGGTATTGGATTTGCAGATATTATATCTGACTGTGTAAGTGGCTCTATTGCTACTGATATTGTATCTTTTTTAGAACCAAATTTCATCTTTGAGAAGAAAATAAAATTCATAAATGAAGAACCAAATACTGCTAATGCACCTATGGCCATTGGAAGTCCTGTAAGACCTATTATAGATGTAAGTGCCATAGAACTAAGTGGTGCTGTTGCAACAACTGTTATAAGTCCACCAAGTATAATACCCATTATTATTGGTGATGTATCTGCTGCCTTTATTAAAACTTGACCTATTTGAAGTAAAGTATTATTTACTATAGGGTCCATTCCCATAGCTATAGCTCTACAAAGTGGTGCTCCTATAACTATGATTACTATTAAATCAAGTCCTGCTGGTACTTTTTTCTCAAAGAATCTAACCACAAAAGATGTTAAGTAACCTGCTATAAACCCTGGAAGTATACCAAATCCTGATACAGATAAACCTACAAGTACAGAATATACTGGTGATACTCCTAAAGCTAGAGGAACAAGTATTGCAGCTGCTACTCCTCCCATAGAACCATTTGCAGATCCTACACTTTCTAAAAACTTAAATCCTAATACTTCTCCAAAAAATGAGAAGTGGAATGCTTCAACTAAGAAACTTGCGCAAGCAGCACTAGCTAATGCTCCCATGGCTTTCATACCATATGGTGCTTTGTAGCTAAATAGAGTAAATAGTGCAAGGACTACTAAAAGTAATCCAGTACCCATTAATATTTCCATCATATTATTTGCCTCCTAAGCTGTCTTTTTTCTTAGTTTAGTTTTTACATTATTTTATTACTTATTCCTCTTTCTAGTAATTAATTTTAAAGTAAATAAAAACAACCCATATATGAGTTGCTTAAGAATTTTTCTTTATATATATTTTTAATAATTTTATAAGTAATATAAGTGCGTATAATACTAATCCTAAAATACCTATGATTATAGCAAAGCAAATTAAAACTATAGGAACAGCTACCATTTGTATATCCATTTTATTTTCACATGTAAAAGGATATCTCTTAAATTGAGATATCCTTTAAATTTTAGCTTTAATATTAAAATTAGAAATTAAAAGTCTTATCTACATGATTTTTTATTTCTTCTGCTGTTGATAATGATAATACTTCATCAGCAAATTTTTTCATATCTTCATATTTAACTGAAGTTATGAATTTTCTAGCAGGAAGTATTGATATTGGACTCATTGAGAATTCATCAAGTCCCATACCTAAAAGTATTGGTATCATTCTTTTATCTCCTGCAGATTCTCCGCACATTCCAACCCATTTTCCTTCTTTGTGTGCATTATCTATAACCATTTTTATAAGTCTAAGTACAGCTGGGTTGAATTGGTTGTATAAGTGACTTATCTTTTGGTTCATTCTATCTACTGCACAAGTGTATTGTATAAGGTCATTAGTTCCTATTGAGAAGAAGTCTACATGCTTAGCTAATATATCAGATATAACAGCAGCTGATGGTATTTCTATCATCATACCTACTTCTACATCTTTAGAATAAGCTATACCTTCTTTATCTAATTCAGCTAGTACTTCTTTTATAATTTCTTTAGCTGATAATAATTCTCCTAATGAAGATATCATAGGGAACATTATTCTTAATCTTCCGTGTACACTTGCTCTATATAATGCTCTTAATTGAGTCTTAAATATTTCAGTTTTATCTAAACATATTCTTATAGCTCTATATCCTAAGAATGGATTCATTTCTTCATCCATTTTAAAGTATGGAAGTTCTTTATCTCCACCTATATCTAATGTTCTTATAACTATAGGCTTATTATCCATTCCTTCTAAAACTGCTTTATAAGCTTCGTATTGCTCTTCTTCAGTTGGGAAAGCATCTTCCTTGTCCATATATAAGAACTCTGTTCTGTATAGTCCAACACCTTCAGCATCGTTATTTATAAGACCTTCAACATCCTTAGGGCTTCCTATATTTCCAGCAAGCTCTACATGTCTTTCATCTAAAGTTATAGATGCTTTTCCTTTTAATTGTTGTAACTCTCTTTTATAATCTTCAAATTCTTTTTTAAGTTTAGTATATTTTTCTATAGTTTCTTCATCTGGATTAACTATAACTTCACCAGTATCTCCATTAAATACTACAAAATCTCCATCTTTTATAGTTTGTGTTGCATCATTAAGTCCTACAACTGCTGCTATTTCTAATGTTCTAGCCATTATAGCAGTATGAGAAGTTCTTCCTCCAATATCTGTTAAAAAACCTAATACCATTTTTTTGTTCATAGTGGCAGTATCTGAAGGTGTTAAATCGTGAGCTATTAATATAACTTCTTCTTCAAGACCTGCTAAATCAACTACTTTTACACCTAATATATGTCTAAGTACTCTATTTGTAACGTCTTTTATGTCTGCTGCTCTTTCTCTCATGTACTCATTGTCCATAGATTCAAACATAGCTACAAACATTTCTTTTATTTCATTTAATGCAAAATCAGCATTTACTTTTTCATCTCTTATTTTATTAGCTGCAGAATCTACTAATTCTGGATCTTCTAAAACTAATAAATGAGATTCAAATATTTGGGCTTCATGCTCCCCTAATTCCTCAAAAGCCTTTTCCTTGACCTTAGTTAATTCCTCTTTTGAAATTTCTACAGCCTTTTGTAACTTTAGTACTTCCTCTTCTACATTATCTATCGACTTTTTTTCTATAACTAATTCACTATGTTCTACTATTAGTGCTTTTCCTAGAGCGATTCCAGGAGATGCTCCTGTTCCTTTATACATAGGTAATCCTCCTAACGATGCATTTTGAAATTTATATATTATTTATTTTCTATACCAAAGAAAACCTCGGCAAGTTCCCGAGGTTTATTTAACTACTCCCCAAATCCACTTTCTATTAATTCAGCTAATGCATTTACTGCAGCTTCTTGATCTTCACCATTAGCAACGATTGTTAACTCGTCTCCTTGAGCTAATCCTAAACTCATTATACCCATTATTGACTTAGCGTTAACTGTCTTTCCTTTAGCGTTAACTTCTACTGTAGATTTGAACTCAGCAGCTTTCTTTACAAACATTCCTGCTGGTCTAGCGTGTAATCCACTTGCATTTGTTATAGTTACTAATTTTTCCATTGTGAAACCTCCAATAAATTTCTTCTTTAAATATTGTTTATAGCTAATTTTTGCTATAATCCTTAATAATTATTTGTTATGCATATAATTATTTTATATGCCCTAAAAGCCTACCTACTAAAATTTTTAATAAAGACTTTTTAGTTTTTTAATTAATAGTATATTTATTAAAAATTCTCTTTAATGGTACTTTATTATTTTACAACAATGGAACGATTTTGTCCAATGGTACTTTTTATGTCCCACCCTGAGAAAATTTAACTAACCTTGTGTTTTAAAATCTTTCAAGAAATAATTGGTAATTATTTTTGCCAATTTATTTTTTTGTAAAGAAATTATAGCTAATGTTTCTGCATTTAATTTATGGCTATTATTATCTGTTATATTTTTATTAACAGTTTCTACTAATTTATTAAAATCATATAATTTTACTCTGCTTATATTATTTTCTTCAAGTTTCTTTTCATATATAGCATAAAATAAATCTTGATATGAGAATTCTTTTTCTAAATTAAGTAGCTCCCCAACTCTAGGTATAACACTTTCTAATAGGCATCTAGTACTTGCCTCTCTTTTTATACCTAGTACTGTACAAAGGTTTTCTATAGTTTCTTTATCTATATGTTTTAATTTATAAAAACAATATTCTTCATCATACTTATAATCTGCATTAAAATAGTATTTAATACCTTCATATCTATTGTAGGCTTTCATAGTGTCTAAATATCCTAAATCTATATTTCTCTTTACACTATCCTTGTCTTTATTTAAAGAGCCTCCTAAATACTCTGATGGTATTATTGTTTTTATATTTATATCTTGATGCTTGTTTAAATTTTTCTTACCCAAAAAGTCATCTAATAATCTTATTACAACTAAATCTTCATATCCTTTATCTACTAAAAGGCTTATTGGCATATTATCAAAAAACATACCATCTAAATAAAGCTTATCATCTATTTTATCTAATTTAAATATAGGTAAACTTGCACTTGCTATTAAGTAATCTACTAATCTACCTTTTGGTATTTGTTCTAAGTACATAGGATGAGGATTTATTTTTTTATCCCAAGTAACTGTAACTAATCCAAAGTCACGTTTAGAGTTTCTAATTGCATCTTCGTTTAAGGTATCTTGGAGTAGTTTTTTAAGTGGACTTATATCAATACCTTCATTTTTTCTAGCTTTATTCATAAGCTCAATTACAGTATTAAAACTTTTGGTTGTAAAATCTACATTTTTATATTTTTCATATGTTTCTTCGTCTATATTCATAAAATGAGTATAGTCGTATTTCAACCAAATTTCCTCCATTACTTCTATGTCATTTTGAAGTATATAGGCTCCATTTAAAGCTCCTATTGATGTACCTGCTACACCATTAAATTCAATACCTAAGTCTATTAAAGCTTTGTAAGCTCCTATTTGGTAGGCACCTTTGGTACCTCCACCTTCTAAAATTAAACCCTTCATTATATCACCTATTTTATAAAGAAAGATATATACTTTTAGTAATTACATTTTATCATAAAAATAATAGAAAAGTATATATCTTTCAAATATTTTATCTTACTTCACTTATTGAACCTATTGTCTTTACATGCTTGTTAAACATTCGCTCTTCTATTTTAGATAAACTTACTTTATCCATTATATAATTATTTGAATCTATTAAATATATTCTCTTATAACCACTCTTAAAAAACGACATACATATTTTTTTTATATCATCATCTTCTTCACATTCAAATATATATGGCTCAACAACTAAGCTATATTTACTTCCCCTTAATTCTCTTGTCATTTGTTTATAATTATTTAAAAAATCTTTAGCTTCACGGCTACTTATATACCCACTAACTTCTATATGAACAATTTGCCTCGTCTCATCTATATTAGCTTTTATCATATAGTCCCCTCCTTAAAATTAAGTTTTATACACTATATGAATTTCAAACTACATTAGTGATTTTATGTCTAATGAGTCTTTTATAAGATTATCTATTTCTAGTTGTAAGCTATCTATTTCCTTATTGTTATTTATATTATGTATTATTAATTTTGATAAATTTTCTATTTTATGATAATTATCATCTTTAAATATTTTTATTTTCATTACTTTATTTGGATAATAATCATAAATATTTTTACTTATCTTTTTAGCATTTATTTTATAATATCTATCATATATATTTGAGTTTAATATGCCAACTATATACTCTTCTGAAAACTCCTTTTTATATTCTTCTTTTATAAAAAATGAGTATACATCTGCACTACAAAAACTATTATTGTAATCTATTGCAAATTTATTTTGAGAAGATTTATAAGGATACATTATTTTTATTTGTTCAAATAAATTTTTATCTCTTCCCCATTGAAGTTTATACCACTTTCTTGTGTTGTTTACACATTCTCTTCTTTTGCATAGTTTATCTTTATATTTTCCTATTATTTCCCCTATTTCTAACTTATAATCATTTTCGTCTTTTATATCATCTGAATATATTAGTTTATAGTTGCTACTTGAAATTGTGTATTTATTTATATTTTTATTTTTTATCCAGTTTCTTAATAATTTCTTATCTACCTTGTTTATTTTTTCATCTTTTATATCTAGTACAAAAGCTTTGTCACATCCTGTGATTATCCCTTGAAAGCTTGTAACTATATCTTCTAGAATATAATTACAATTATTTTGTATTTTATTATATAGTTTTTTATCATTTTCATTTAATATAATCCAATTTTCATCTAGGTTTTCTTGGTCTATGTAAAATTTTTCGAATTTATTATTTTTTAGTAGATATCTTAAATCTTCTATTTGCATATTTTCATTTACTGGTTTTAATATATCTATTTTGCTATTTTTATTTAAATCTTTAACTAAAGTTAGTATACAACTACAAATTCCTATATTTTTAAATACAGAAACTCCTAAAAAATCTATAATTTCTTTTATGTATGTATTTTTTGATATATATTTTCTTAAGTGTTTTCCTGACGGGCTTTCTATAAAGTACCTAGGAGTTATTAAGCTACATACTCCACCTTTTTCTAGTAAATTTATGCACTTTTCATAAAAACAAAAATATAAATCAGATTTATCTCTATATGTATTTTTATATTCTTTAAGTAGGAATTTTTTATATTCTTTATCTAACTTTTTATGACCTATATATGGAGGATTGCCTATTATGTAATCAAATTTTTCATTAAAGTTATGCTTTAAGCTATCAGTACAGTATATATTTAAATTTTTAACCAATATGCTATCGCTCTTTTTATTTAGAGACTCTATTAGTATATCTATTGCATCTTTATCTATATCGTATCCATATATACAATTACTTAATATATGACTATGAATATTTTCCAATATAAATTTATCTCCATATAGTTCATTTAATTTTTCTATGTTATTTTCTATTAATTCATATAGTACATCATAAGCTTTTAACAAAAAATTACCGCATCCACAAGATATATCTAATACCTTTGGACACGGGTTATCTATTATATCATGTTTTTTTAATGTATTTTCAAGTATATAATCTACTATTTCTCTTGGTGTATAGTAAATTCCCTTTTCTTGTTTTTTTAATGTATCTAAGCTATTTTCATAGTTTTTAGATACTACAAAATTATCCCCCTTAGTGTGTTTTTCCATCTTCCCCTCCAAATTTTAATATCCCCCTTTTTATTGTAGCACATATAATTTATTTACTTCCATTTTGTGTTTAGCCAGTTAATAATATCTTTTACATCGTAATCTTTAGAAACTTTATTTAAATAATCTAGAGCATTATAATTATCCATGCCTATATCTATATCTGTCTTAGGGTTTACTCTAAAATAATTATCTTCTAATAGCTTTTTGCAAAACTCGTTGCTAGTACTTAAACTACTTTCTAGTACTACAGATATTATTGGAAAATCAGGTTCATTGCTTAATATCCAATCTAGTGCTCCCCATTCACTAGTATCTTCTATTATTTTATCAAATTTATATCCTGTACCTATTGATAGTATCCTCATATCGTTTATACTTTTACCAATCTCTTTTGACATTGCATATATCAAACAAGCTAAACTTGGATTATTTGCCATTATCCCACCATCTATATGATTTTTATAGGTTGGGAAAAAAATTAAAGCTGCACAGCTTGACATAGCAACATCTACAACTCTTGCATTTTCTGTTTCTGAATTTGGTAGATTGTTGTAATATATAGCTCTCCAAGAATTATTGTCATCCCCTATATAAAAAGTAGGAATTACAACGAGTTTTTTTAAGTCCTTCAATCTTAAATCCTCTGGAAATATACTAAGTAGTACTTTTTTTAAATTATCATTATTATATTTTGGTCTAAATATTTCTTGTTGAGGATTTTTAAATATATATTTAGCATATTCTAATGAATATAGTTTTTTTATACTTTCACAACTTAATCCATAAGAAAGACCTAGAGCTATTAAGCTACCTGTTGAAGTTCCCCCTAATAAATTAGTTTCTTTTAATATATTTGGGTACTCTTTTTGTATTTTGTCAAATAGTCTTATACTTAAAGATCCCCTAAGACCACCACCATCAAATGTAAGCATATTAAAAGTAGATTTGTTCATATTTTCCCCCATTAAAATTTACTTTAATGTAAATTATGCAAAAATAAATAGGATGGTACCATCCTATTTATCTTTATATAATGATTTATCTTTAATCAACCTATTAAACTTTTCTTCTTCTAATGGCTTTGAATATACATAGCCTTGCACGACCTCTGCATTTATATTTTTTAATATCTCTACTTGACTTGTATTTTCTACACCTTCGCATATAGTCATTAATTCTAAATCCTTTGATAAATTTAATATAGACTTTACCATAACTTGAGTTTTTAAATCTTTTTCTATATCATTTAAAAGTGATTTATCTAATTTTAAAACATCTATACATATATCTTTAAGGCCACTTAAGTTTGAATTTCCAGTACCAAAGTCATCCATAGCTATCTTTATACCTAAAGACTTTATATCACTTAATTTCTTGTTTATAAACTTTAAATCCTTTAAAGCTGTAGTTTCTGTTACTTCTATCTCTATTAAATTTGGATTTATTTTATATTTTTTTAACATTTCTTCAATAAAATCTACTAAATCCTTTTGGTATAACTCTACCCTAGATAAATTTATTGCTATTGGAACTACATCTAATCCTTCATTTTCTTGTTTCTTTATAATTTTACAAGCTTCTTCTAATACCCAACGACCTATTTTATTTATAAATCTAGTTTTTTCTGCTAAAGGTATAAATACCATCGGACTTATCATACCTCTTGTTGGGTGTTCCCATCTTATTAGAGCTTCTGCCCCTACTATATCTTTTGTGTGTATATTAAACTTTGGCTGATAATATAATCTAAGTTGATTATTATCTATAGATTTAAATAAATCCCTTTCTAACTCTATCAACTTTTTCTTTTCTTGTTTTAACTTTTCATCAAAGATTACATGACTTATATTATTTATCTCCTTAGATTTAATTCTAGCCATATCTGCATTACTTATAATTTTTTCTATATCATCTTCACCTTGTTCTACTTCACATAACCCAATAGAGACATTTACACTTATATTAAAATCTTTAAGATTTACATTTATAATTTTAGTTTTTATTAGTTCTAATATATCCTTTATATCTTCTTTTGATTTTATCTTAGTAATTATTATAAATATATCTCCTGTAATTCGACCGTAGATTCCTCTATCTTTGAAGTATTTATCTATGTTAATAGCAATGGAGTTTAATACTTCATCGCCGGCTTTATATCCATATACATCATTTATTATTTTAAATTTATCTATATCAAAATTTATAGCTATTAGATTTTCATTTTTATTATCTGATAAATATTTTTTACCTTCAATTAAAATTTCATTATATCTTACGAACTCATGCATTTTCTTATAAGATTTTTTACCTAAAAATGTTTTTATTTTCTTATTTATGATTATAATTATGTAAATTATTATTAAAAAAATAATTATTCTTATTATTCCTATTTTTATAATATTACTTTTATCTAAGTAACTATATTTTATATAATTTCCATCTACATCATTTATTTTTAAAGAGAATATATGATTATTATCTCTAACGGCTTCGTCTAATTTTTCTATTGCCAATTCTTTTTTAATACTGTTTTCTATACCTTTTTCTGAGTGCAATATCCAAGAAAATCCAATTAGTAAAGCAATCAATATAAACAATATAATATTACTACAAATATACCTTTTATAATTCCCTCTTATTTTCATCTACTTTCCCCTATTTTTTTAATTCATTACTATAATATTGTAAATTAATTTTAAACTCAAATCAACCTAAATCGACATATACCTATCTAAATAGCTATGAAACTTAATTATAGTATCTTATAATAAAAAAGTAGCTAACTAATAGTTAACTACTTTTTACTATTTTTATCTAAAAATGATAGTATTCCTTGAGCAATTCCCTCTGATAATCTATTTTGATAAGTATTATCTAAAAGTTTATCTCTCTCTTCTTTATTACTTATAAATCCACATTCCACTACTACTGATGGCATATATGTTTGTTGTAATACTTGTATATGCTGTTGCTTTACGCCTCTATCTTTCATAGTTACATATGCTTTCATAGTGTTTTGTATAGTTTCTGCTAATTGCTTAGATTTATCGCTAGGGTCTGCATCTTGTCTATAATAAGTTTCTACCCCATTTGCAGTATTACCACCTGTTTCTGCATTCATTTGTATAGATATAAATGCATCTGCATTTTGAGAATTTGCAAGTATTGCTCTATCTGAAGTATTTAAAGTTTTATCATCAGTTCTTGTTAGTATTACTTGTATATCATTTTGATTTGATAAAACAGCAGCTACCTTCTTTGATATGTCTAGAGCTAGATCTTTTTCATATACTGCTTCATTGTCTCCTGGTGACTTAATTCCAACATTTCCTGTGTCATCTCCACCGTGACCTGGGTCTATTACCACAGTATGTTTTGCTTCTAGAGGTGTACTAGATTCTGACTCTAAATCAAATTGCTTATTTTCCTCTATTTCCTTTTGTTTTTGTATTTCTTGTGATTTAGCTTCTTTTATATTCCCTATAAGTTTAGAAGTAGATGCAGCAACTTTACTTATCCCAAATATTAGTGCTATGAATATACAAATTACAAAGATTAGCTTTTTCTTGTTGATTCTTCTTGTTTTAGTTTTTCTCACACTTTGCTTTCTTATATTCCTTCTTTTTGACATTGCTATCCCTTCCTGAAATCATTTTGAATTTCTCTAATGTATTTTAACATTTAAGAAGGTTAAATTGCAACTTAATGTCCTTATTTAATTGATGATTTTATCCTCCAAGGGTTATATCTTGTTGATCATACCAAGCTAATGCTTCATTTATATGATTTTTGTTAAAGTCAGGCCAATAATCATCTACTACATAAAAATCTGCATATATAGATTGTACTGGCAAAAATCCACTTAAACGTCTTCTACCACCCCATCTAATAATTAAATCTAACCTAGATACATCATTAGATTGTATATTGTTATGTATATTATTTTTATTTACTCCTTTTGCATTAGCTAGTGTATTTAAATCCCAATACCAACCATAATTAACTAATAAATTAGCTCTTATCTGACCTGGCTTTTCTTTAGTTCTTGTAGTATATGGTAAAAGTTCTTTGGGAAACATTTTAGAGTCGGAATTTCCTATTACTAATAAAGATGCTCCTTCATCTAAAAGCCTATTAGCTGCCTCAATACACGCTTTAGTAAATGACTCTGTCTGATAACTAGGTCTTCTTGTGTTATCTGTAGTAAATCCATAAAAGGTTACTTCTTCAACTCCTAAATCTCTTAACTGTCTATAACTTTCAATACCAGGATCTAATCCATTTTCATATCCTTTATCTTTTCCCATTCCTTTATCTTGTGCCCATCTTCTATTACCATCTGGTATTATCCCAACATGTTTTGGTATTCTCATATGCTTCACCTCTCTATTGGAATTATTTACAATTTTTCTAAAAATTACTCCTTATATATTAAATTTAATGTTCCTTACTTTTACATTTAATTGTGTATATTTTAAATTTAAATGGTAATATCTACCAATAATTTTAATATTAAATTAATTGATTTTAACTATTACATATAGTAGACTATATTTAATATGGATAAATTTGGGAGGTTTTCATGAAAAAATTTTTAGCACTATTTACACTTATTTTTTCTTTAGGCTTAGTTGGATGTTCATCTAAAGCTGAAGTTAAAGATGTCCCTGTAAATGATATAAAAGATGCTATAAATAATGAAGCCACTTTACCTGTTCAACCAGTAGCTGATGTAGATGCAAAAGACTTCTATATATTTGAATCTGTAAAAGATAATATACAAGAGGGCTTTGTATTACAGTCTATGATGAATGTCAATCTTCAAGATGTTTTTGTGGTTAAGACTGACAATGTTGAAAAGATTAAAAGTGCTATTGATGAATATAAAAATGGTGATTCATTTAAAATGTTTGCAGATGGTTATGGTGGGGAAAATAATATAACTGCTGCAGCTAATTCAATATTAAAAAATAAAGGGAATTATGTTTACTTTATAGCTACTAATAATGCAACAGATGTAGAATCTAAAATATTAAAAGTAATAGAAAAATAAAAATATAAAAGCTGTCTCAAAATAAATTGTGACAGCTCTTTTTATATAAACTTTAGGAGGTTTATTAATTTGGTTTTTAGCAGTATAACATTTTTATTTTATTTTTTACCATTAGTTTTATTTTTTTATTTTATATCTCCTAACAAAATAAAAAATTTAGTACTTTTGGTTTTTAGTTTGATATTTTATGCATGGGGAGAACCTGTATATATTTTTATAATGTTGTTTTCTTGTATAGTTGACTATGTACATGCTCTAATAATTGATAAATACAGAGGAACTTTTAAATCTAAGTTAGCTTTAATATCTTCTATTATTATTAATTTAAGCTTACTTGTTTTTTTTAAGTATAGTGATTTTTTTATATCTCTACTAAATAGTTTAATCAATTTAAATATACCTTTATTAAATCTTAGTCTTCCTATTGGTATTAGTTTTTATACATTTCAAACTATGTCTTATAGTATAGATGTTTATAGAAATGATTCTCCTGTTCAAAAAAATATAATAAACTTAGGTACTTTTATAACACTATTTCCACAGCTAGTTGCAGGACCTATAGTTAGATATCACGATATATCACATCAACTTATTAATAGATGTATTAGTTTTGATAAAATTTATGAGGGCGTTTATAGGTTTATAATAGGTATATTAAAGAAGGTAATAATTGCAAATAATCTAGGGGCTATATGGTTTAGCATTAAATCTACACCTTTTAATGATTTATCTAATTTAACAGCTTGGCTTGGAATAATCTGCTTTACTCTTCAGATATACTTTGATTTTTCAGGTTATTCTGATATGGCAATAGGTCTTGGTAAAATATTTGGTTTTGACCTTTTAGAGAATTTTAATTTTCCTTATATTTCAAAATCTATAACTGAGTTTTGGAGAAGATGGCATATAAGCCTTGGTATATGGTTTAGAGATTATTTATATATTCCTCTTGGTGGTAATAGATGTAGTAAGAGTAGATGGATTTTTAATATTTTTATAGTTTGGTTTTTAACTGGTCTTTGGCATGGAGCTAGCTTTAACTTTATATTGTGGGGACTTTACTTTGGTATTATTCTAATAATTGAAAAATTATTCTTATTAGAAATTCTAAAAAAATTACCTAAGTTTTTAAGTCATATATATGTTATGTTTTTAGTTATTATAGGATTTGTTATATTTGAGATAACAGATATTAATAGTATTTTAATCTATCTAGGCTCTATGTTTAACTTTAATAATACCTTTGTAGATAGTGCTTTTTATTATTATTTTATACATAATATAATTTTAATAGTTTTTTCTATAATAGCATCTACTCCTATTATAAAAATAATTCTAGATAAATATGAAATTTTAAGATTTATAACTTTAATTGTTGGATTTATAGTGGCGACTTCATTTTTAGTAGACTCCTCTTTCAATCCATTTCTATATTTTAGGTTTTAGGAGGTAGGCTTTGAAAAAGAAATATAATATTTTAAAACTTATGACTTTAATTTTTTTCTTTGCTTTTATATTTATAGTACCTTTAAGTACATTGTTTACTGAAGATAAAAAAATTAGTGAAATAGAAAATAAAATACTTAATCAGTTTCCACAAATTTCTCTAGAAGATATCTATAGTAAAAGATTCTTTAAGGATTTTGATAAATATACTTCTGATCAATTTCCGCTTAGAGCTAATTTTTTAGAAATAAAAAATTCTTTTAGCTATTTAGTAGGGCAAAGAGAATTTAGAGAAATATATCTAGGAAAAAAACATAGACTTATGGAAAAGTTTGTATTTAATAAGGATATAATAGATAAAAATATTTCCCAGGTCATAAATATGTCAAAATATGTTTACGATAAATATAATATATCTTCTACCTTAATGATAGTACCTAATTCTATAGCCTTTTATAAAGATGAGCTTCCTTCTTGGGCTATAACTGATAATCAATATGATGCTCTAAATTATATAAATAATAATATAAAATCTATTTCTAAAGACATAGAGCTATCTAATGGTAATAGTTTTATTAATTTTTATACTCCTTATAATATTTTAAATAAATATAAACAATTACCAATATACTTTAATACAGACCACCATTGGACTCAGCTTGGGGCAAAAATAGCTTATGATGATATGAATAATACACTTAATATAGATAATATTTTAAAAGATTATAATAAAGTATCTAATAATTTTTATGGTACCTATTATTCAAAGGCAATGCTACCTATGATAAATGGTGATGATATATACTCTTATGATAAATATAACAATTTTAATATAGCTATTGATTTTAATAAAAAATACAATACTTTGTATGATAAGGATAAGCTAAGTGGAAAAAATAAATATCAATACTTTCTTCATGGAGATCCTGGTATATGTCTTATAGATGGTAGTGGATATGGTGAAATTTTAATATTTAAAGATTCTTATGCTCATAACTTTATCCCATTTTTAGCTTATGATTATGCTAAGATACATGTTATTGACCCTAGATATTATAAGGTAGATATAGATAAGTACTTAAGTGAAAATAATATTGATAAAATTCTTTATATACATAATCTACAAAGTATAAATACTTATAATCTCTATAGAAATATACTTTAAAATAAACATTATTAAAAAAGCTATGAAATGTATAGTTTAATCTATACAGTTCATAGCTTTTATACTATCTTAAATATTTATTTATATATTTAAAATATTCCCTTTATGTTTTGCTATAGTACCCCTGATGATAAAATACCGTCTGTAAAAATTTATGACAACTATATTTTATACTGAAAATAATATTTTAAATTCTGTATAATCAACATTGCTATCTACATAAATCTTTCCTTTGTTCTTTTCCACTAATTCTTTTACTATTGCTAATCCAAATCCATTTTCTTTTTTATTCATATCTGTTTTCGTTGTAAAACCTTCATCAAAAATTTTATCAATTATTTTATCTTCTATTTTAGGTCCATTATTTTTAATACTTATGTATATATTATTAAATATTTTATATGTTTTTATAATGATTAAACCATTATTGCCTAATGCTGTTATAGAATTACTTATTATATTTGATAGTATTTTTTGCAGATCATACTCTGATATATTTAAGTTTTGGATGTCGCTTTCCTCTTCTACTATTATGTTTATATCTTTAAAATCGAAAGAATTAACTATACATGTAATTATAGAATTTTCATTTGATATAATTTTTATATTACCTGATACTTGATTATTTCCATTTATTATATGTTTTAGAAGATCACCTAATCTTTCATATTGTTCCATTATATATAGTCCATTTATGTAAGAGATTTGTGAACCATAGTCATGCTTTATTTTTTTAAGTTCATTATTTTTATTACTTAATGCTATATTTAACTTTTCTATTTCATTAATTTTTTTGTTTATACTTAAAACATACATAAATAGTGATATTAAAAATACAATACAACTAATTATTATTAAATTCTTAAAAACAACACTATCATTTCCATGTATGATTAATGATAAAGAAAGTATATAGTCAAAAGAAAGTACGAAAAATACTCCAACTTCAAAGCAATATTTATATCTACTAAAAATATTATATATTGAATATATTTTATTTTTAAATACCAATATAAGTATTTCTATTGTATACATTGGTAAATACATAGTCAATATTGTAGATAATTCAGGATTATTTAATAGATCTTGTGTATATGACCAATGTATATTCCCAGCTATTATCACAGACATTTGCATTATAATGTATATTATAAAATATGAAGTTATTGCTTTACTATAATGGTTAAAATAAGAACATGCTATTATAACCATGTTAAGTATATTCATTATAATTATAGATAAAGATGTTCCTCCTATTAATTTAGTTACTATAATTATATTTGCAAATATAACTATAGCTGTAAGTATAAATTTAATAGTTCCATCCTTTTTGCTAATTAGTCCTTCTTTTTTCAAACAGTAGTACGGAAAATAACTTATTAATATAGACTGTATTATAGAATTTGTTATGTCTGCTATATTTAACATACTACCTCTTGTTTTTCATTGATTCAGGCATTTTCTCAGTCCCTACTAATAAAAGAGAAGCTGCTCCTGTATTCATAACAACTATTGATAATAAACACATTAACCCACCTATTATTTTTTTCATTTTGCTAGTCCCCCTTAATTTTGATTTTATATTTTTTATTAAACATAAGACATGAGTCTATAACTAATGTCCATGTTATAATACTACTATAAATTCCTTTTGAGCTTAATATTAAAGCTATTATAAAGAATATAATACAACTTATTGTTGCAATAATTCTATTTTTTCTTATTAAATCTTCCCTAGTAAGTGGCATATCTTCATTAATTATTGGTGCTTGATGATATACACTAAATATATTTATTAAATTTAATAGTATAATACTAATAAAATTTAAATTATTATTTATAGATAAAATAATAATAATCCCTGATAGAATAATTGTTGCTACTAGGCATTTAATTTGTGTACTTTCATGATATCCACCTGTAAATGGTTTTGTAAGTCCCATGACAATCATTACTAAAGATATCTCTTTAAAAAGACCTAATAAAGAAAATAATAATATAACAATAAATATTTTTGTTATTTCAAATAAAAATATACTTAATGTATACTCAATTTCCTCTTTTACTTCGTTTGTGTATCCATTATGATCACAAACATCTTCTGTAAAACTTCTTATTTTTTCTCTAATCATTTATATTCCCTTTTTATATATTTTAATTTTTTTATAAATTAATATTTTAAAATAAAAATGTTCTCTGTAATATTATAGCTAGAGAACACTTTTATTTCAACAATATATTTCATATTATTGGTAATATCCTAATATTTTTATATATCTTCTCTCTCCCTCTTTTAAACTAAGGGGATAATCTAGTAAATCATAAGTATGTTGACATATAAGGTAATCTAATAAATATTCACCTTCTAATATTATGTCTGTAACTATCATTGCATGATATGCTACATTATCATATACAAGTTGCACTATATCTCCTAGCTCTAATTCATTATATACTGCATCTCTTGCATATACTCCATAGTTTTCAGTTGAGATGCTATTATTACCTACTACATATTTATAAAAAGGCTCTGCTGCTGTCCAAGTTGGAGTTCTTGAATATTCACTATACCAATACCATTTTTTAAGTACATGTTCTCCAATATTATCAAAAGGAATATTCCCAGCCCTTAGGCACTGCGATATATAATTTGTGCAGTCACCTCCATAAAGTTCATAGTTTGCATAATCAGGATTATGATCTAGTGCCCATTTTCTAGCATAAGCTACTGCTTTTTCTCTATCATATTCTTTTAGCATATTATCCCCCTAAAAATTATTTTCTGCATATTTTTTTCTTTGCATAATCACTTAAATAATCTTCAAATTCATAAAAACTAATCTTAAATTCTATCGGTGTAGATATTAATTTATCAAACTCATAACTAGAAAAACATATGACCACTGCATTTTCTTCTATATAAAAAGATTGGTCTTTTGTTATTCCTAAAAAACCTTCAATATCTTCTTCATCATAACAATACCTCTCTAGTATAGAGTCTATATTATCTATTATCTTTTCATTTATCCTTTTTATATAGTAGCTGTCTTTTTTAAATAAATCATCTAATGTTATATATTTACCTTCTTTTAAATCATAGTTATATGAATTTATATAACTTATTCCATATAGTCCAGCTATTTGAGAAAACTCTATAACTATACTTATCATATCTTCAGTATTTAAATGTACACTATACTCTGACATTATGTTTTTGTTTATGTTTATATAGTCAAATTCATTTTGTAATTCTATAACTTCTTTAAATGTTTCTACATCTTCATACATATCTTTGTTAAGTTTATTTACTTTATTATGGTTTATACCTTCAGTTTGTATAATTGGATAGTTCAAGTTATAAGATATTCCTTTATGCACTTCGTTGATTTGGTTTTTATCAACATATAACATTTACTTCCACCTCTTTATTTTTACCTTTATTACTTTATATGAATAGGTTCTTTATTTTGATATATATTATATATAAAGTTATATTTGTATATTTTTTGTTACATATATACTATTGAATATATTGCTATACTTTAATATAATAAGTATATTGTTGGAAAATGATAAAGAAAGAAGGGATTATTTTGTCGAGAAAGAAGAATAAAAAAAGGCTTTCACCTTTGGCAAAGTTCGTTATATTCTTGGCTGTACTAGTTGTTGCTTTTCCTTTAGCAGCCTTTGGATATCTATACTTTAAACTAAATAGTATTCATGATTCTAGTGTAAACTCAGATATATTGAACAACAATCAATATAAAAATGAAAAAGGAATTACTAATATACTATTAATAGGTACTGATGAAAGACCTGGTGAAAAAACATCAAGATCTGATACGATGATGATACTTACTATTGATAACAAGAATAAGAGTTTAAAACTTACATCACTAGCTCGTGACGCATATGTTGATATTCCTGGACATGGAAAACAAAAACTTACACATGCTTATGCATATGGAAAAGAAAGCTTACTTATAGAAACTATCGAGAAAAACTTCGAAGTTGATATTCAAGACTATGCTACTGTTAACTTCTATTCATTTATGGATATAGTTGATGCATTAGGTGGCGTTGAAGTAGATGTTAAAGAAAATGAAATAAAAGAAATGAATAAGTTTATACCAGAAACTTATAAGTGGGATAATGACCCTAATAAAGGTGAAATTAAGTATATAGAACATGCTGGTAACCAAAAACTTAATGGATACCAATTACTTTCTTACTCTCGTATAAGAAAGAATGACTCTGCTTTTGAAAGAGATAGAAGACAAAGAAATGTTATACAAGGTCTAATAAACGGAGTTAAGAATTTACCTGTAACTAAATACCCTGAGTTATTAAATACTATACTTCCTTATGTTAGAACTAACATGAGTCCTACTGAAATAATAGGATTAGGTACTAAAGTTTTAAGTATGGGTAATTTAGAGTTAAAGCAAATGGAATTCCCTATAGATGATGGTGTTCACAGTACAGGTCATATTATAAGTCATCAAACTGGATGGGTACTTGAATTTACTCCAGATAGTTTAGATATACTACATGACTTTATCTTCAAGGATATAATGCCTAAAGATAATCCTAATATGAAATAGATTTTTAATTAAAAACACCCTATAAACTTTTATAGGGTGTTTTTATTATAATTATATAAATAAAAGAGTTATTCTAGTTAAATAGAATAACTCTTTTTTATTAACAATCTACTATTATTTAACTAAATTTACTACATTATTAAAGGCAGTATCATTTATTCCCCCACCTATTTTGTGTATGCTTTGTGTATTTTTTACACCTAATACAGTCTTTTGAGTTTCACTAATAGTATCTCCTAAGATAACAATAGGAGAATTAAGTTTTGCAGCTAATGGTCCTGCTGTTAGTGCATCTACTAGTGGGTTACTTTTTGTTACTAGTAATGTGTTGTATTTATTTTGAGGATAAAACTTTCCTATTATCTTTGCATTAGTTTCTTGTCTATCATCACCAGATATTCTATTATTTAATACATTATTTAAAGTTATTTTATTTACTTGTTTTATAACTTCATCAGATAATACAGTTTTTCCACCTACAAAATAAGCCTCTTGTATACCTTGTGATTTTAACCAATTATATACATTTTCGCTTAAACTATCTTTTCCAGATAATATTATAGGTTGTTTATCTATACCAGCTTGTGATGCTATAGATAATGCATCTACTTCACCATATCCACCTGCTAAATATACCTTATTTATATCAACTTTTTCTGATATTCTTTTAGCTATTTGAAGAGATGTTTCATATCTATCTATGCCACCTATTCTAGTTAATGACACACTTGGTAATATAGATTTTAATTCATCCATTACTTTATTATTTACAGAACCTTCTCCACCTATAACTATTATATTACTTGGATTTAATCTTTTGATTTCATCTTTTGTAGAAGTTGGTATACCGTCTTTTTGAACTAGTAATATTGGAGCATCATTTACTGATGCAAGTGGTGTAGCTGTTACTCCATCTACTACTGAATTACCATTTGTAAGTATTACAGTTTTTGCTCCTTCTTTCCATCCTTCTTTGCTTATTTTGCACGCTGTTTCGTATCTATCTTCTCCTTTAAGCTCTGTTATTTTTATATTATTTACATAAAGGTCTTTCATGTCACTTTGAAGTTTAGAATTTTTTACTATATCACGTGCTGAGAAATACATACTTCCTTTTATATCACTGTATTGTCTATTTAAGTTTATTTGTTCTTTAATTTCTCCTGCTACATCTTGACCTGGGTAATCTCCTGTCCCATTTTTGTATACACCTTGTCCTATATATAAATCTACATCGTATCCTCTTACTTCATTTGCCCACCAACTAACTAATTTTGAATAATCAGCTGCAGAGTATCCTATTGGCCAATAAAGCTGAGGAACTACATAATCTACTAGGCCTTGTCTTATCCAAGTTCTAGTATCTGCAAAGTCATCTGAATAACTCTCTGCTCCTCTTGTATCTGAACCTGTTGGATCACTATCTTTATTTCTCCATATACCTTTTGGGCTTACTCCAAACTCTACATTTGGCTTTATTTCTTTTATGGAAGTTTTAACTTCTTTTAATAAAGTATTTACATTTTCTCTTCTCCAGTCCTCTATACTTTGTCCTGGCTTTTTATATTTATTATAAGTGTCACTATCATCTATACCACTTCTATAGAAGTAGTCATCAAAGTGAACTCCATCTATATTGTAATTTTTAACAACCTCATTAACAGAATCCACTACATGCTTTCTAACTTCAGGAAGCCCTGGATTGTATATAAGCGCTTCATTGCTTCCATTTTTACACTTAAGTACCCAGTCTGGGTGTAATCTAGCTGGATTGTTACTTGCTAGTTTACTTAAGTCTGTTCCGCTAGTTGTTACTCTATATGGATTAAACCATGCATGAAACTCCATACCTCTTTTATGTGCCTCATCTATTAAAAATGGTAATGGGTCATAACCTGGGTCTTTTCCTTGAGTACCTGTTAAATATTCTGACCAAGGATTTATATTTGATTTATAAATAGCATCTGCCTTTGGCCTAACTTGAACTACTACTGTGTTTATTCCCACAGATTTTAGCTTATCTAATAATTCTATGTACTCTCTTTTTTGAGCAGTTTCATTATTTTTACTACTAGGCCAATCCATGTTGTAAACTGTTGATATCCAAGCTGCTCTCATCTCTTTATCACTTGCTGATACATTGACAGTTGATGCTGATAGTATCATTAAAAAAGATACTATAAATGCTTTTAATTTTTTCATTTTTTCCCCCTATTATATAAAATCCAAATTTTAAACTTAATTTATAGTATATAGAAACACATTTATCCAGTCAATTTATATACTATGTCACAAAAATTTCTATTGTTTTAAAATTTATTTACTATATTTATTTTAATTAATATTTTTATAGCTTATTTTTACTAAAAAAGAGTATTCTATCAGAGCTTTAGCCCTAATAAAATACCCTAAAATTTTTTTGATATTATCTTTAGTTAATATAAGTTTATTATATTCTATAATACAGCTCTTGCTGTAAAGTAGTTTTTCGCATAATATCCAGAACTTATACTATCTATTCTAACATTCTGACCTGGCTTAGGAGAATGTATCATTTTCGAATTTCCTATATATATACCAACATGATTTATAGTCTTTCCATTTGATGCAAAGAATACTAAATCACCTGGCTTTAAGTTAGCTTTGCTAACATATCTTCCAACAGTACCTTGAGATTTAGATGTTCTAGGTAATTTTACACCTGCACCATTTTTGTATACATATGATGTTAATCCTGAACAATCAAAGCTACTTGGGCCTTCTGCACCCCATACATATGGCTTTCCTAATTGCTTATGAGCTAAATCTACTATTTTCTTAGCTTTATTATTATTTGTTACTTGATTATTTTGATTGTTGTTTTGGTTATTATTTGATTCTTGTATTTTTACATAAGATCCACTTACCCAACCTACTTGGCCGTTTGAAGTTTTTACTTTGTACCAACCATTACTGTGTTTTTCTTGTATATAAACACTATTTCCTGAGTATACCTTTGTTATAATCGAATTTGATGCTCCTGGTCCTGTTCTTACATTTAATGAATCGCAGTTATATACCACTCCATTTTTATTTATAGCTTGAGTAGGTTGGCTGCTAGCTACACTACTACCTTGGTTATTATTTGATGCTAATCTTATATAAGCACCACTAACCCAACCTATTTGACCATTTGGAGTCTTTATTTTATACCATCCATTGCTATTTTTCTCTTGTATCTCAACAGTGTTTCCTGAGTATACCTTTGTTATAATAGAATTTGATGTTCCTGGTCCTTTTCTTACATTTAATGAACCACAGTTGTATACTGTTCCTTTTTGTATAGTACTTTTTATATATGATTGGCTTGATGCTGTATCAGCATAAGCTTCTTGATTATTAGCAGTTATAAGTAAGCTACCTGAAAGTATCATCATACTTGTAGCCTTTGTTATTAAATTTCTCTTCTCTTTTCTTATCCCCATAATTCACCCCTCATTATTTTTTATAAATTAATTGTATCACTATTTTACATTTTTTTCAAATAAACGGTAACAATTTTGTTACTTTTTTATAATACATTTACTTCTTCTGGATTTTTATATGTTGATACTAGCTCTTTCATAGCCTCTTCTAATCCATCTTCATCTTCTTCTTTAACTAAATGATAAAGCTTGTCCAATCCTTCAAATAGCTGCATTGTATCAAACTCTATTCTACTTCCTATGAATATTTTTTTATGTCTTGTATCACTTAACCCTTCTTCTTCTAGTAAAAGTTCTTCATATAACTTTTCACCTGGTCTTAATCCTGTAAACTTTATTTCAATATCTATATCTGGTTCTAGTCCGCTAAGCTTTATTAAGTTTTTAGCAAGGTCTAATATTTTTACTTGTTCTCCCATATCAAGTACAAATATTTCTCCTCCTTTTGCCATACCACCTGCTTGTATAACAAGACCTACTGCTTCTTCTATTGTCATAAAGTATCTTATTATTTCTGGATGAGTTACAGTAACTGGTCCGCCTTCTTCTATTTGTTTTTTGAATAATGGTATAACACTTCCATTACTTCCTAACACATTTCCAAATCTAACTGCAACAAACTCTGTATCACTTTTTTCATCTAGAGTTTGTATTATCATCTCGGCAGCTCTTTTTGTAGCACCCATAATATTAGTTGGGTTTACTGCTTTATCTGTAGATATTAGTAAAAATCTCTTAACATTATATTTACTAGCAAGCATAGCTACATTCAAAGTACCAAATATATTATTTTTTATAGCTTCTCCTTTACTAAATTCCATTAAAGGAACATGCTTATGTGCTGCTGCATGAAATACTACATTTGGTCTGTACTTTTCAAATATTTTTTCCATTCTTTTTTCTTCTCTTACAGATGCTACTATTGCTTTTACTTTTAAGGTATCTCCATAAGCTCTTAATAGCTCTTGTTGGATATTGTATAGGTTATTTTCGTATATATCTACTATTATAAGTTCTTTAGGTCTTAAACGAGATATTTGTCTACAAAGCTCTGAACCTATTGAACCTCCCCCTCCTGTAACTAATACAGTACTATCTTGTATATATTGACCCATTATCTTAAAATCTACTTCTATAGGTGTTCTTCCCAGTAAATCCGTTATATCTACATCTCTAACTTGTTTTATATCAACTTTTCCATCTATTATTTCATAAATCCCCGGTATTGTTTTTATTTTACATTCTGTATTTTTACAGATGTTCATTATTTCTTTTTTCTCTTTTTTTGATATATTTGCTATTGAAAATATAATTTCATCTATATTGTATTCTTCTATAACCTTATCTATATCATCCCTTGTTCCAACTATTTCTATATTATTAATTTTTTTGCCTATTTTAGATAAATCATCATCTATTATTGCTATAGCCTTTTTGTTTAATTGTGGATTTCTTTCTAGTTCATGTATTACCATCTCACCAGCACATCCTCCACCAATAATTAAGACTCTTGATATATTATCTTTTGATAAATTCATACTGCTCAAATAAATCCCCTCCATACTACAAATTTTGCAAAGAAATTACAAAATAAGGCTTAGCCCCCTATAAACAGCGTTTATTTAAGACTAAGCCACTAACTATGCTTATTATATCATTAATAATAAAAAATGTATAATTTATTTAGATTTATTTAATATATTCTCATATATCTTAGCTATATCTCCAAAGTTTAGATTTATTTCGTAATTGTTTTTAACAAATTTGCGGCCTTCTTTTCCCATTTTTATTCTTAAATCTTCATCATTCATAAACTTTATTATAGCTTCCTTTATTTGTGTAGGGTTTTTAGGCTCAACTATAAATCCTGTTTTATTGTTGTCTAATGATTCAGGGTGTCCCCCTACATTAGTAACTATTACAGGAACTTCACAAGCTTGAGATTCTATAGCTGCAACTCCAAATCCTTCTCTTAATGATGGGAATACTGTAACATCAAAAGATGAGAAAGTCTTAGCAATATTATCAGGTGCTATTCTCCCTAAAAATTCAACACTGTCTTCTAACTTTAATTCTTTAGTTAAATTTCTTAGGTTTTCTTCATTTTTTCCTGAACCACCTATTTTTAATGCTAGTTTTTTATTTGGATATTCATCTTTTAATTCTTTAAATGCTTTTATAAGATATTCTATTCCATACTTTTTCTCAAGGCTTTTTATTATTCCTATTGTAAATGTGTCATCTTTTTTAACATCTATAGGCTTAAATCTATCCATGTCTACACCAAAGAAAGTTACATCTACATGTTTGTTTGTGTATTTATTTGCTTCCTTTGCCATATCTCTACTATTTGAAAATATATAATCACATTTTCTAAAATTATGCTTTATAATTTGTTTTTGTATTATTCCATTGTTAGGGAAATCATATATATCTGTTCCCCATACAGATATTATGTATGGATGATATCCTAAAAAACTTCCTATAAATCCATAGCTACTTGCATATTGTGCATGTAGTATATCTGGCTTTATCTCATGTACAAGCTTTTTAATTTCACCTATATACTTTATATAGCCTGATTTTTTTAATATACTTTCATTTCTTAATTCTTCTACATTAGCGCTAAAGTCATGTACCTTAACCCCATCTATTTTTCCACCATTTAAGGATATAACATGTATATTATATCCTCTTGTTTTAAAGTAATCACACCATTTAATAGTGTGTGGATTTGACCCATCTGCTAAGTAACATATAGTTTTCATATTATTTACCTTTCTTGATTTATACTAATATTAAAATATCTCTACTTAACGACCTATAGAGTAGTATTCTATACCTAAGCTTTTCATATCTTCCATTTTGTAGCAATTTCTTCCATCAAGTATTAAAGGTTTATTCATTTTTTCTTTGTATTTAGATATATCATAATTTAGAATATCTTTCCATTCAGTCATTATGAAACAAACATCTGCTTCTTCTATTGCTTCATCTATACTTGTAGAATAAGATATATTATCTTTAAATATCTTCTTAGCATTTTCTATACCAACAGGGTCATAAGCTGTTATCTTGGCACCTCTTTCTAATAAATATTCAATATTTACTATAGATGGTGCTTCTCTTAAATCATCTGTTCCTGGCTTAAATGTAAGACCTAATACAGCTACCTTTAGATTTTCAAAGTTATCAATTAACTCTGCTGATTTTTTTACTAATCTAAGTTTTTGAGCTTCATTTACTTCTATTGCAGCTTTAACAGTTTTTAGCTCATATCCATTATGAGTAGACAGCCAGTGAAGCGCTTTTGTATCTTTTGGAAAACAAGAACCACCATATCCTATACCAGCTTTTAAGAATTTATCTCCTATTCTTTCATCTAGGCTCATTCCTTTAGCTACATCTTCTATATTTGCTCCTACTATTTCACAAAGGTTTGCTATATCATTCATAAAAGATATTTTAAGCGCTAAAAAGTCATTAGATGCATATTTTATCATTTCTGCACTATTTCTATTAGTGACTACTATTGGTTGATTAAATGGACTATATACACTTTCTAATATGTCTTTAGCCCAGTCACTTTCTACACCTATTACTATTCTAGATGCATGTAAAGTATCTCTTACAGCAGTTCCTTGTGCTAAAAACTCAGGATTTGATGCTACTTCTACTTTTACATTATTTTTTAAGTTATTTTTTATAAACTTTTCTATTTTTTCATTAGTCCCTATGGGAACTGTAGATTTTATAACTACTAAAGTGTCTTTTTTTATTGAGTTTGCAATTTGTTTAGATACCTTCTTTATATAATCTAAGTTTGCAGAGCCATCTCTTCTTTCTGGAGTTCCAACTGCTATCATTATTACATCGGCATCTTTATATGCTTCTTTGTAGTTAGTAGTATAATCTATTTTTCCTTCTTTATAATTTTTCTTCATTAAACCTTCTAAGTCTTTTTCATATATTGGTGCTATACCTGACTTCATAAGATTTACCTTTTTTTCATCAACATCAACACATACTACATTTTCATGTCCTACTTCAGCTAGACATACTCCTGTCACTAAACCAACATATCCTGTTCCAGCTATTGCAATTTTCATGACTTTCTCCTCCAAAATGTATATAAAATTTCCTTCACTTAAATTTTGTTTAAGGGAGGAAAATTTCAAATTTCTTTATAAATATAATTTGTGTATATTTTATAATCTTTTCCTAATTGCATTAATTACATAAAAACAAAATACATAAGAACTTTTAAGTACACTTAATTTTTCTACGTTTCTATAAGTATTCCATGTTCTTTTAAGTGCTTTTATTTTATTACTTGATAAAGAATCTCCCACTAGCCTATAGTTTACTAAATCTTTTTCTATACCATAAGCATAATCTTGTGTTTTAAGTATTTGTAACCAAGTTGCCGTATCTTGACCTCTTCTTACTAATGGCATACTAAACTCACCAACTATTTCTTTATCTATAACTACAGTTGAACATCCTATTATTGTATTTTTTAATAGTCCTTTGTAGTTTATTTTTTTAGGTGCCTTTGCAACCTTCTTTGTTAATCTCCCGTCTTCTTTCATATATCTATATGATGTAAATGTAAACCCTAATTTATTTTCTAGCATATATTCTATTTGTATTTTTAATTTTTCTGGTTGCCATATATCATCACTATCTACAAATGCAATAAATCTTCCTTTTGCATTTTTTATTCCTGTATTTCTAGATACAGATGCTCCTGAGTTTTTCTCAAGCTTTATATATCTTATTCTGTCATCATTAGCTTGAAATTCTTTTATCATATCAGAAGATTTATCTTTTGAACAATCATCAACTAATACAAGTTCCCAATTCTTATATGTTTGGTTTTGTATCGATTTTATTGTATCACCTAGAAATCTTTCTGCATTATATACAGGAGTTATTATCGATACTAATGGTTCATTCATATTTTATTTCTCCTCATATACTACATATATTATTTTTTTAAATATAATCTAATAAACACCCTAGCTTTTTTTGATTCCATTTATACTATAATTTACAAAGTAGTATATTGATTTATGTAGTGGTATCTTTTCTATGTTTCTATATATATTCCAAGTCCACATAGCTGATTTTATCTTGTTTCCACTAAGAGAAGTTAGTGATTTTCTATATTGTGCCAATACCTCATCCAATCCATAAGCTATATATCCTCTTTTTAATATTGATAACCATAATACATAGTCTTCATGTCTAACGCCACTCATTTTTATATCAAAATTTAATTTAGATTTATCTATTACAACTGTTAGACAACCTAATACATTACCTTTTAATAATGTTTTATAATCTACACTTTTAGGAACTCTAACAACTTTATTTAGTTTTTGGTTCTCTTCATTTATAAGCTCATATGAAGTAAAAGATATTGCACAATTTTTTTCTTTCATAAATCTTATTTGTTTTTCTAGTTTAGTTGTTTCCCATATATCATCGCTATCTAAGAACGCTATATACCTACCGCTTGCATTTTTTAAAGCTACATTTCTAGCATTAGATACACCTTTATTTTCACTTACTCTTATATATTTTATTCTTTCATCTTTTTTAGTATAAGATTTAACTATTTCAGGTGATTCATCTTTAGAACAATCATCTACTATTATCATTTCCCAATCTTCATAGGTTTGATTTAAAACAGATTCTATTGTATTTCTAATAAATTTTCCAGAATTATACATGGGAGTAATTATAGATACTAAATTTTCTTTCATATTACCGTCCTCATTATTTTTATATTATTTATTCAACTTTTTTAATATGCACTCGTAAATTCTACTACAGTTGTTATTGTCATTATATCTGAAAAACTTTTTTCTTGCATCTTTTTGACTTTCCTTAACTTTAAATCCACTTTCTATTAACTTTGTTAATTCCTCAACTGCTTCGTCTTTATTATAAGCTACCGAACCAAACATTTCATTATCTAAATCTATATATGAATCTACTTCTTTTTTGTATTTTTCTACATCAAACTGATAGAAAAGTATTGGTCTATCCATATACATAAAATCTATTGCTACTCCTGAATAGTCCGTTATATTTGCTATTGAAGATGTTATTTCATCTGCTACAGTAACATCTTTATCTAAAAATATTATTCTCTTTCCTGTTATATTTTCTTTTATATCGTCTATAAACTCATGCATTAAATGATGCATATAAAACTTTATATTTACATCGTTTTTTTCTAATACGTTATTTAATTTTTCATCATTTAAAAATAGCATTATATTTTTAAAGTATTCACTATCTGTAAATTTACCAGAATTAAACTTTATCCAATCTCTCCATGTAGGCATGTATAAAATATCTTTTGTTTTGGCTTTTTCATTTAGTGGTAGATTGTCATGTCTTGCACTTCCTACTATACAAACAGCATCTTCATCCATTCCCCACTCATTTACCATAATATCTTTTTCAAATTGTGATATTGTTGTTGCCATATTATAGCTTTTCATTAAATCATCTATTATCTTCTTAAACTTAGCGTTCATTGGCTTTCTCTTTTTAAAACTTATAGATCCATGATTTAAGAATACCTTAAATGTTTTTTTATGAAACCTATTTAATATTGGAACTGCAAAATTATATGGAGCAATATCAGCTGAAGGAGCATGAGAAAATATTATTACTTGAGCATTATAGTAGTATAAATAATTCTCTATACTTCCTTTATTTAATGTTTTTCCTGGTATCTTACTCTTAGCTTTGCTATCTTCGTTTATAACCCAGTATATATCTATTTCCTTATGATTTTTTAGTATATATTCATAAAGAAACTTTGAGTTATCATCGTATATATCTCCTGCATGTCCACCTACTAGCCAAATATTTTTATCTTTAAAACTAGACTTTTTAAATGGATATATTATAGCAGCTAAGACCATATTTAATAATGTCTTTATTTTATTCATAAACTTGTCCTCACTATAATTTATATTGCTTAAATCCTTCTATTCTCCCCTTAATTGTTGCATCATGGTAGTCTCTATCTTTATTTAATACTAATCCACCAATATTTCTTATTATCTTATAACCCATAACCTTTATGAATTTATAGTTTTTTCTATAAACTATTTCTTTTTTGCAAAGCGCTCCAAATCCTCTACCATAGTTGAAATCTCTTTTATACTTTTCTTTTGATTTAGAGTGCTTTTTAGCTGGATGGAATATTATATTTTGTCCAAAATATCTTCCCTTGTATCCTTTGCTTATTAAGTCTAGTACATAATCTATTTCTTCTCCAGAACCAAACTCTCCACCTACACCAAGTCTTTCATCAAACTTTGTATAATCATCTTCTTTAAAATTTATAAAGAATGTTATAGATGTTAAAGTATCCATTATATTTGTACTTGTTATTTCACATTCACCATCATACATCTTTTTGAAATAATCAACTTTGTTAAAGTCCATAGTTTTGCAACTATATAATCTATATTCTTTATTTTCTTCGAAGAATTTTATTACCTTTTCTAAAGTATCATCTTCATAAACACAGTCATCATCAGGGAATCCTATAATTTGTCCTTTTGCCATATCTATCCCTATATTTCTATTTAGACTTAATCCTGGTTTATCACTCTTAACATACTTTATATCAAGATCATCAGTATAATTGTCTATTATTTCCTTTACCTTATCATTGTCATTTTGGTCTATTACTATTAGTTCAAATTTTTTGTACGTTTGTTTTTTTAAGCTATCCATTAATAAATATATTTCGTCATATCTATTTATTGTTGGCATTATTAATGATACTAACATTATGATTTCCTCCTTAACACTTTGTATATATCTATTTGATTTTTATCCATTAACATAAACTCTTTCATTAAAAGTACCATTGGGAAACTAAAGGCTGCTTCTAATAAAATATTTTCTGCAAAAGAATATATTAAAAATATTACAACTACTGTTAAATATGCTTTTTTATCTTTTTCAATAAAACTACCTATCCCTTTATATAAAACATACATAAATAATATCAATGATACCAATCCTAAAACACAAACTATATATATATATGAACTATCTAAAGGGTTTAAAGACTTAATAGTTGCACTATATGCATTACCAAAAGGTTTTAGTAAATTTCCTGCTTGAGCTAAGTATACATGCCAATATTTTGGTCTACTTGCCAATAGCCTGTTAGCCATATAATTGTCATAGAAGAAGTATCCTATAATAACACTTATTATTGTTATAATTATAGGAGAAATTTTTGCTAATATTTTTAATGGTTTTATATTCTTTATATCCATGAATCTTATTATTTCAACAAATATTAAACCTGCAAATATAGTGTATGCTCCTGTTCTACTAAATGTAGTTTCGTATATAAAATACGTTGATGCAAATAATATAACTCTATCTATCATGTTATATTTTTTAAATCTTAAAAATATATATGCCGCATAAATAGTTACCATATGATAGAATATTGCATTAGGGTTTCCTAATCCATAATCCATTCTAACTGCTAACGAATCTGTTTTTGCTATATATCTATAATGTATTTCTTTATTAAATTCCAACCATGGAAATAAATTAAACACAAGTAAAGCAATAATTAAAAATATACCTGATATTATTAGGTAATTTTTTATAACATATTTATCATCTAAATTTTTTACCACTGTAGCTAACAACACAATAAGTAATATTGCACCTTCCCTATTTAGCAAATACAATATACAACATGCTCCAACTAAAAATAGTTCTGACATACTCTTTTTTCTTTCAGTTATAAAGAGTAACCCTAATATACCTATAGAGGCATAAAATAAAAGAGATTTTACTATATTCATATTTATTTCTGGGCTTACAAAGGATATAATATATTTTCTAGATATAATCATAAATAAAACTAAAGTAAAAGCTATTTTTCTTATATCTACTTTCTTTAATAAGTTCTCCATAATTATTTTCTCCTTTTTGTGCTTAGTAAGGAATTACTTACAAATATTTTTGCGCATTTAACAACCTTCTCTATCCCTCTCATATGTTTGGTTTCTAAGAAATAGTCTCTCTTTTTGACCCAACTTTTTCCCCACCAATGTATTCCATAAGTATTTTCTTTTATACATTCATAATAAAAATCTTCTCTATAGCTAAATGGATAGAAATATTCTCTATCGTATACAGTTATTCCATCTTCATAATGATTTTTATCTATTTTTTTATAATTATTTTCTATTATATAAGTTATTACTTTTGGTATAGTATAAAATGGTGCACTAAGTATGTCACTTTCATAAAAATCTAGCATTTGTTTAAATACTTTATGACCTGGTTTTGCACCTATTATACCTGCACTTATATGTTTTTCATCTTCATATCCAAAGAATACATCCTGTTTATCTAAAAGCGGTGTTATATCTTTTAATATTTGCATATCTGTATCCATGTAGACACCACCTTGTTCATAAAGAACCTTTATCCTAATATAATCAGATATAAATGCCCACATTTTTTTTTGATAACATACTTCTAAGAATTTTTTTCCTTTTATTTCTTTTTCTATATCAAAATTATGCTCATTCCATTCTATTATTTCATATTCTGGAAGTTTTTCTCTCCATGAATTTATACATATATTCTCTATATTTCCCTTTGGGCCACCTATCCAAACGTAGTGAATTTTTTTTGGTACCAATTGTGTCACTCCTTTTATATACTAAAATTTAGCTGCTTCAAAATAAAAATATAATTTTTCATTTCGAAACAGCTTATTTAAAATTCATTGAATCAAATAAAATTATCTTTTATTTTTGATTATTTTATTTTTTGCCTTTTTTATTATATCCATAGCTAAGTTAACTTCATCAACTTTAAGTATTACTATCAGTAATGCATATATTAACGCTCCTATTAGCACAGATATAGAAACTGCTATTATTTCTTCTATTTTACTAGATCCTATTATTGAATATAAATTTGTGTAAGAAACAACTGTTGCCACTCCCATTATTATTGATGCTATTAAGCTCTTAAGTCCAGTTTTAATTATTTTATCTCCACCAAAATATCCTTGTTTTCTCTTTAGAGATATAAATAATAAAATAACTGTTAATATAGATGATATACTAGTTGAAAGAGCTAATCCTGCATATCCAATTACATTTATAAGGGCAAAGTTAAGAATTATATTTATTATTAAAGCTATACTTCCATTTATCATTGGTGTTTTTGTGTCCGATAAAGAATAGAAAATTCTATTTAATACATCCCTTACTGCTACTGCTATAAGTCCTATTGAGTAAAGTCTTAAAGCTACTGCTGTCATATGCGTTGATTCTACATCAAACTGACCTCTTTGGAATAGTATTCTAACTACCGGTTCTGCAAGTACTATAGCTCCTACTGCTATTGGTAGTACAATTAGTATTATACTGTTTGAAGTTTTTACGATTGTATTTCTAAACCCTTCTTTATCATCTGAGTTAGATAGTTTAGAAAGCTTTGGATATATTACGGTTATTATTGATGCTACAAAAAGCGCCATTACGAAATCATTTAACCTAGATGCAAAGTTTAAAGCCGATACTGGTCCATCACCTAAAGTTGTTGCTAATGCTCTATCTACAGCTATATTTAACTGAGATATTGATGAACTTATAAGCATTGGTAAAACTAGAATCGACAATTCCTTTATGTGTTTATCTTTTAAGTTAAAATATTTACTATACTTATATGATTTTTTGAATGCAAATGGTATTTGGAAAATCATTTGACTTGCCATTGCAATTACAGCTCCAATTGCAAGAAACCTGAAATCTGTAAATGCACTTATTACTATAGATATTATTATTATTATGTTATACGGCGTCCCTATTAATGCTGGTACTGTAAAACTATCATTAGCTTGTAAATAAGAACTTAATAGTTTACTTACACTTAAGAATAATACACCTGGCATCATAATTTTAGTAAATGTTACTGCTGTGTTAAATTTCTCTCCTTCAAATCCTCCTGCAAGAATATCAATAAATTCTTTAGTAAATATAAGACCAAATATAGCTATTATAATAGCCATAACAGCACAAATATTTAGCATATTATTGGTGAATTTTAGGGCTTCATTTTCTCCTAGATTTTCTTTTATTTCAATATATTTAGGAATATATATTGTTGCTACTACTGACCCTATAACCGCTATTATTAGACCAGGTATGTTTAGTGTTACTAAAAACACATCTGCATGTGAACTTGTTCCATAAAAATTGGCTAATACTATTTCTCTAAAGAAACCTAGTACTTTTGAAAGCATAGTACCAACCATAATCCAAAGTGTCGATTTTGCTACATTTGACATTTTTTTCTCCTCATTTCTAAATAGCTATCTTCATTCCTCTTACAATAATAATGATTATTACAACTAATAAAATCATAGCTTTTATAAAACTAGCACTTTTGAACGTATTCCATATACTATATTTCCCTACTTCTTGACCTACTTCTATTATCTCAGTTACATTTTTTTCTATAAATCTTTCCTGATTATGACTAAAATTTTCATTACATATTAATATAGGAATATTCTGCTTAGCAGCTGCTACAGGAAGAGATAAGTACTGACTTATATCTCCTTTATTTCCATAATCTATATTAATAGTATATATAGTATCTAATCTTTTACCTTTGTATAAATCTGTTATGTATTTCATATTAGTATCATATGGATTTATTTCTTTTATTAATTTAACATTTTTTATTCCTTCTTTTGCGTAGTATTTAAATCTTTCTCCATCTCCAATTGCATATACTTTTTTAAATTTCTTATTTCTAACGTATTTTATGATTGGATCTAGATTATTATCATCACCCCAAAGTATAGGAATATTATTCTTACAAGCAAAATCAGTTATTGCTATACTATTTTCAATGCCTGCTGTTGAACTTATTATTATTACTTCATCTGATTTTTGCTTGCTTTCTTTTTTTATTTCATTAGCTATCTTAATTGCAGTTTCATATCTATCTGCTCCATATATACGATTTGTTTCTATTCCTAATTTATTTAATTTCACTTCTACAGTTTTAGATACATTTTTTAAACCACCTATAATTGTTATTTTCTTAATCCCCGAATCTTTTATATATTTGGTAGTCTTGGAATCTATTCTTTTCCATTCTGTAGTTATTATAGGTGCATTTTTTAAGTATGCCAACGGAGTAGCACTAATAGAATCTATATCAGATTCATCATTTATAAGTATTGCTTCCTCAGACTTTCTGAATGCATCTTTATTTATTTGTGTGGATATTTCTTCACTACTACCTCTTATATTTCTAACTTTAAAGTTAGCATTAGCATAAATATTAGATACTGTAGTAGCTATTGTTATTCCCACCAGTAAAGCAATAACTCTATTTTTTTTCATATCATATATCATATCCTTTACTTTATTTTGATTACAATTAAAAAAGGCTCTTTTAATTACAAGAGCCTTTTTAATAATCTAAACTTTTCAAAATTATCTAGCTCCATCACCTGTTAGTACGACCTTAACAGTTTTAAGAAGTATTTTCATATCTAGTAGTATGCTTCTATTTCTTATATAGTATAAATCTTCTACCAACTTTTCTTCTGGAGTAATATCGTAACCACCATTTACTTGAGCCCATCCTGTAAGACCAGGTTTTATCGCCAATCTATTTATAAATCCAGGAATGTATTCATTAAACTCAATAGTAAAAGATGGCCTTTCAGGTCTTGGACCTATTATACTCATATCACCTTTAAGTATGTTAAATAGTTGAGGTATTTCATCAATTCTAGTTTTTCTGATGAAACGTCCAACTTTAGTGATTCTTGGGTCATCTTTTTCCGCCCACTTAGCACCAAATTTTTCGGCATCAGTTCTCATAGATCTTAATTTATATATATAAAATCTCTTACCACCTTTGCCCATTCTTTCTTGCTTATAAGTCATTGGCCCTTTATCTTCTAACTTTATAAGGATACCAAATATGATCATTATAGGCACACCTACTAGTAATCCAATTAAAGATAGTACTATATCTAAACTTCTTTGATATACGCTAAATAATACTGAACCTTTAACTAAGCTGTAATCGATATCGTTGAATAATTGCTCTTTTTCACTATTATAAGTAGTTACATTCATTTCATTTCCCTCACTAGTATAATCATCCATATATTATGCCTCCATATATTGTTATTTTGCATAAAATATAATTCGACTCATTTTTATATTATACTCAATATTTTGTAGTTAATCAATAAAATAAATGCTTATTAGTTCAAATTATTCTTGATATTTCAATACTTTTGCTTATTTTCTTAAATTTTTCGACTAAATTTTTACTTTAAAGTTTGTTCTATTCCTTTACCTATTTGAACACCTAAAGTCTTTCTTTTTTCTAATGTATTTAATTTAGATAAATCACTAGAGTTATCTAAGAATGCACTTTCAACTATTACAGCTGGTGCATCAGTTCTTCTTATTACAGAATAGTAATCTTGACCACTATCAGTTGTTCTAGTTTTTACTCCTCTGTTTTTAAAGTCAAACTTGCTTAGTATACTATTTAATATATTAGTAGCTAGTGTTTTACTAGTTCCACCATTTCTGTCTTTATATTTATAGTAAACTTCTGAACCACTTGCTTGTCCATTAAAAGAGTTAAAATGAACACTTACAAATAAATCTGCACCCATTGCATTTGATATGCTAGATCTTTCTGCTAGAGTTATATATTTATCAGTATCTCTTGTTAGAACTACATTAACATTTTTTGATCTTAAGTATTCTGTCGTTGATAATGATGTATCTAACGTATAATCTTTTTCTAAATTACTAGTTCCTGGGTCACTTCCACCGTGACCTGGGTCAACAACTACAGTTTTACTACCAGCATTATGAGGTGATAATCTATAAGCTATATCATCTATAACGCTTTGTCTCATTCCATCACCTATTTGATAAACCATATCTGCATTTTTAGCATCTAGGTTTGCTTCATGGTATTTTGATAAATATATTTGTGGAGTTATAAGTACTGGTGAACCTAATTTTACTCCAAGTGGTCCTGCTACTAATGCATCTGTAAGCTTATCAGATCTTGCTACTAACATAGCATTTAAATTTGCTTGTGGATAGAATTTTGATATAACTTTTGCGTTAGTTTCATTTCTATCTGCACCATATACTCTATTTTTATATACACTTTGTCCACTAGCTACATTAGTTATATCTGCTATTTGGTCTATAACCTTAGTATCTAATGTTTCTGGTCCACCTATAAAATAAGCATTTTTTAATCCTTCATTTTTTAACCAGTTATAAGTAGCAGTTGGAACTTTGTATTTTTCTGTTAATATTACTGGTTGCTTATCTTGACCTGCTTTTGTTGCTATAGATACAGCATCTATATCTCCTTTAAATCCTTCTGCTAAATAGACTGTTTGAACATCATATTGATTATCCATAGCTTGTGCTATTTTTAAAGATGTATCGTGTCTATCTACTCCACCAATACGACTAACTCTAGCATTGTTTATTCCTGCTAATTGATTTTGTACTGATGTTGTTATAGTATTTGTTCCACCTACTATTATTATTTCACTTGGATTTAAACGCTTTATTTCATTTTTTATAACATCTGGTATATTATTTTGGCCAACTGTTAATATTGGTGCATTGTGTACTGCAGCAAGTGGTGTTGCAGTTATACCATCAGCTACTTTATCTCCATTTATTACAACTAACTTGTTGCTTCCATTTTTCCATCCTTCTTGACTTATCTTAACTGCTGTTTCAAAATTATCGCTTCCTACAAGCTTTTTAACAGGTGATGAAGTTCTTTGTATATAGTTTGCCATGCTAGGTAAATCTGATACTATATATTCTTGAGTTATTTTGTAATCGTCTAAGTTTAATCCCATTTCTTTTAATTTAGACTTATCTAAAGTTTGTGCATTTTCATCACTATTTACTACTATATTTTCAATTTGCCAAACATTTAAATATTCTGGGTCTATATTGAAATTTATAGTTCCTTCATAAGATTTAGTTTGTGGATTGTAATTTAATGTTGTACTTAAAGTTTGGTCATAACATAAATAATTTAAAGTTATGCTATTTGCTTTTAAGTCTTCTTTAAAAGATATGCTTATTTTTGAAGTGTCTCCATATATAACACTTCTTTTTTCTAAGTTTATATTTATATCTGAACTGTTAACATTAGTTTCGTTAGCGAAAGCCATTGTTGGCATAGCTAACATAGTTGCCATTATTCCTGTTGACAACATCTTTCTTCTCTTCTTCATTAATATTCCTCCAAATTTACTTAATTAATATTCTCTCCAAATTTTGTAAAGCAAAAATTCTCCAAATTTTACTCAATATGTAACATTATATCACAACAACGTTGAAATTTACAATTTTTTACACACTTTTACTAACTTATCAAACTTTCAAATTTGTTCAATTTTTTTTCTAATTTATCGTATATTTATAAATTTTATAATTATATTTTTATATTAATAAAAGTAGGATAATTAATAAATTAATTTATTTTCTCAATTTATTTAAGTAATTTATTTAATGATATTTTGTTACATTTTTGTAATTAATTAACATAAATATTTACTTATTCACTCGACTTTTAAAATAAGTTATAGTATAATTGTCTTAGGAAGAAAGAAATTTCTAACATCTCTTTTTTCCGTATTTCTCACATAAAAGAGGTCATAGACTTAGTCTATGACCTCTTTACTTTTATAATATAAAAATAAAATTCCCCTAATATATAAAAAATTATATCTTAGGGGAATTAGCAAATTAGTTAAATTTATATAAATATTTTACAGTTTCAATTCTTATTGTTCTATTTAAATCTTCAAACATTTCATAACCTTGAATAGTGTATTCTTTAACTGGGTCTTTTTGACCAATAGCCGAAAGCCCTATAACTTGTCTTAACTGATCCATTGTATCTATGTGATCTATCCAGTTAGTATCCACTACTTCTAATAATACTTTTCTTTCTAATTCTTTAAGCTTATCTGGCCCTATCATTATTTTCTTTAGGTCATACACTCTCTTAGATAAATCATAAGTGTAATCAATTGTTTCTTCAACTGTCATTTTGTCCATACCAGGTATTATTAAAGATTCTTTTGGCATAAAACTAGCATTTAGACTATTTAAGAATCCATAGTAATCCTTTTGATGTCTTAAATATCTTTGTGCAGTTTCTTCTATTATATCTTTTACCATATTTTGTATTGATTCGCTTAAATCATCTTTATCTAGGACTTTGTTTCTTTCAGAATATATTACTTTTCTTTGCTCATTTATAACATCATCGTATTTTATTACGTTTTTTCTTATTTCAAAGTTTTTACCTTCTATTCCTCTTTGAGCTCTTTCTACTGCTTTAGATAAGCTCTTTCCTTCTAATGAGCCATCTTTATTTGGAGTAATTTTTTTAGCTATTTTTTCTATACTTCTTCCACCGTATAGTTTTATAACTTCATCTTCTAAACTAACAAAGAATCTTGAAGTACCTGGGTCTCCTTGACGACCAGAACGTCCTCTTAGCTGATTATCTATTCTTCTTGTTTCATGTCTTTCTGTACCTATTACATAAAGACCTCCAAGTTCTTTAACTTTAACTTCTTCTTCTTTATCTTCTGCCCCTAAAGATATATCTGTACCACGACCTGCCATGTTAGTAGCTATTGTAACTGCATTTAATTTACCTGCATTTTTAACTATCTCAGCTTCTTTTTCATGGTTTTTAGCATTTAATACTTCATGCTTTATACCTTTTTTCTTAAGTAAAGAAGATAAATATTCTGATTTATCTATAGAAACAGTACCAACTAATACAGGTTGTCCAGTTTTATGTATTCTTTCTATTTCATTAACTACTGCATTGTATTTGTCTTCTTCTGTTTTGAATACTAAGTCATTTAAGTCAGCTCTAAGAATTGGTTTGTTTGTAGGTATTGTAACAACATTCATATTGTATGTTGATTCAAACTCACCTTCTTCTGTTTTTGCAGTACCAGTCATACCCGAAAGTTTTTTATACATTCTAAAGAAGTTTTGGAATGTTACTGTTGCTAGTGTTTTTGATTCTCTTTTTATCTCAACACCTTCTTTAGCTTCTATAGCTTGGTGAAGTCCTTCTGAATATCTTCTTCCATCCATTATTCTTCCAGTAAACTCATCAACTATCATTATTTCATTATCTCTAACTACATAATCAACATCTTTATCCATTAACTTATGAGCTCTTAATGCTTGGTTAATATGATGATATATTTCTATATTTTCTATGTTAGTTAAGTTTTCTATACCAAAGAATTTCTCAGCCTTAGTCATACCACTATCACTAAGTGATATAGTGTTATCTTTTTCTTCTATCTCATAATCTTCTTCTATTAAGGTCTTAACAAAAGCATTTGCTAATTCGTATAGCTTATTACTTTCATCTCCAGTACCAGATATTATAAGTGGTGTTCTAGCTTCATCTATAAGTATAGAATCCACCTCATCTATAATAGTAAAGTTTAATTCTCTTTGTACTTTTTCTTCATTATTAGTTACCATATTATCTCTTAGATAATCAAATCCATACTCATTGTTAGTACCATATGTTATATCACAATTATACTGTGCTTTTCTTTCAGATGGATCTTGGTTTGCAAGTATAACCCCTACACTCATACCTAAAAACTCATACACAGGTTGCATGATTTCTTTATCACGCTTAGCAAGATAATCATTTACAGTAATTACATGTACCCCTTTGCCTTCTAGAGCATTTAAATATACTGGTGCTACTGCAACTAATGTCTTACCTTCTCCTGTTCTCATCTCAGCTATTTTACCCTGGTGAAGAACTATACCACCTATTAGCTGAACTCTATATTGACGCATACCTAAAACTCTCTTTGATGCCTCGCGACATACTGCAAAAGCTTCTACTAATATATCATCTAATGTTTCGCCTAATTTTAACCTTTCCTTGAATTCTTTAGTTTTTCCCTTTAATTGTTCATCACTTAAGCCTACCATACTTTCTTCAAGGCTATCGATTTGATCTATAATTTTATTTAATGATTTTATTTCATTTTCATCAGCTTTACTGACTAATCTATCTAAAATTGACATATATTTTTACTGCCTCCCCTAATATTCAATAGAATTCGTCTAGTTACATACATTTTTATCACTAGTTTTTTTAATTTATAACCTTATTATACCATATATCCCAAAATTACTTAATATAAGTAAAAACTATTAATTACATACCTCATTTTATTTTTTAATAATTTTTATATTATATATTTTAGTTTTTATATAGACATATATGTTTAGGTGGTATATAATGTAAATACTTGAAAAATTTAAAACATCTCTTTTTTCAAGTATTTCTCACACTGAAAAGGAGCAGACAATGTCTGCTCCTTTTCGCTTTATATTGTTGTTTTATTAACTTTTTGTTATTTCCTTATTTTAATCAAATCTATATCCTCTTTTCTCTGAGGCTTTGCATAAAAATATCCTTGTATAAATATATTATCGTAGTCTATGTTTTTTATAATGTCTACTTGTTCTTTATCTTCAACACCTTCTAATACTATACTTTTGTTATATTGCTTGCATATCTTACTTAAAAACATTATAACCTCATGATTAAATTCGTTATTTTTAATCTCATCTATAAAATATTTATCTATTTTTACCATGTCAAAATTAAATTTGGATAATATATCTAGATTTGAATATTTAATGCCAAAATCATCTGAAGCTATTTTTATATTTTTAGTTTGTAAAAACTCCATACCTTTTTTTATTTCTTTTAAATTCTCTGATTCTATATTTTCAACAACTTCAAATACAATCTTTTTACTCTCAAAACTCTCATCCATTTCAATTATAGAATTGACTGTTTGTAAGAATTTTTTGCTTTTTATCTCATTAAAAGATATGTTCATAGAAATATAGAACTTTTCATCCTTTAGATTTGTGTTTAATTTAAACCACTCATAATCTCTTAATATGGTTTTAAACACCCATATTGATAACTCCTCAGTCATATTAATATTTTCAATATCATTTATAAATAAATGTGGTGGTACTATTTTGCCTTCAGGATTTATATATCTAATTAAAGCTTCAAATCCTACAATTTTATCATTTTTAGGATTAACTATTGGTTGATAATAAACTGTATATCTATCTTTTATTAAGTCATCTTTTATTTTTTTTCTTAGATTATTTTTCTTTTTAGCTGGTATTATATATTTTATTAATATAAATAATATAAATATTGAGGATATTATATATAATAAAACTTCTTTCTTTGCAATTTTATTGTGAAAGTATTTAAAATATATCTTTTCTAATTCCTCTTTCTCTTCTTTAGTATAATTGTCTATAGTGTTATCAATTTTATCTATAATCCATCTATTATCCTTTGATGCTGCTATATATACAGGACCTGATAAAAACTGCTGAATTTCGTTGTATCTATCAAGTTTATTTTCGTCTGATGGGGAAATTGTTGCCACTACAGATTTGTCATCTAACTTTTGTAATGCTTCTTTATAATCATTTACCCATATAGGTATAGGATTTATATTATATGATTGTAAACAATCTAATAACCATTGTGATCCATATTCTTCTTTTATAAAAGCAACCTTTTTTTTGTCTAGATATTTTATATCTTCAGGTTCAGAATCTTTATAAGTGTAAATTGATATTCTCTCTACTCCAATATAATTTTTAGAATAAATAAACTTATCTTTTCTTTCCTTTGTATACTGAAGGTCCATCATAATGTCTATTTTACCTGCTTCTAAATCTTTGATTAATGAAGATACCTTTCCTTTTACATATTCAACCTTTATCTTTTTATTACTAGTATTATTTTTATTAACATCATGAATAATCTTATCTAAAATATCTTTATAATACCCTTTAACTTCTCCATCTTTAATATAAAAATATGGTTCATAATTATATACCCCTAACTTTATGGTTATATCTTTTTCATTGGCATATAAAATACTGCAATTTAATGCAACTATTACAAGTAATATATTTACTATTAAGATTTTATAAAACTTATTTTTTATCACATTCAGTTCTCCCCTCTAAGTTTAAAATACTACTTTATAATTAAGTTCCTTGCATTTTTAAATTTAATACTATTTCCTATTTTAAATTTTTAGTTAAATAACATTTTATTAATCTCAATTCAAAATTATTTTATCATTCAAATATTTTTATTTAATTTAATTTAATTTTAAAATTATTTTATTTATATATTTATATATGCTTTTCTACAAAATTTCAACACTTTTTTGATATTATTTGTATTTTTTGTATTTTTTTGTATGTTTTAGTATTTTTCTTGCCTTTGTGCTCGTTCTATTTTTTTTTACATTGTTTATCTAAAAAAGGATGGCTTTTACAAACCACCCTTTTACTACTATCTATTATATTTTTTATACATATTATTAATTTTATATTTCCTTTACTCTGAGGCTGAGCATAAAAATATCATTATCTAAATACATTATCATTATCTATATTCTTTAAAATATCTACTTACTCTTTATTTTAAACACCTTCTGCTATTACTTTAATATTATTTACCATACAAAATATAAAAACAAATATAATATGCAAGTAAAAGGATATGACTATTATTGCCATATCCATAATTACTTGTATTTTATTTAAAAATTTTTGATTTTTCCTAATAATTTTAACGCCTACTTTACTAATTATTATATATTAAAGTATTTTACAGTGTTTTTCATTATTTTAGTATATTATACTTCTTGATTTATATATTTATCACTATCTTTTTCTTTTCCATTTTTTAATGTTATCCAATAAAAACCTATTACTAAAATACCTATTATTCCTACTACTAGAGAGTACTTATTCATTATATTAACAATTAAATCCATATTATCTCCTATAAAATAGCCAACTAATATAAGAATTATATTCCATACAGATATTCCAATTGCAGAATACAATGTAAACTGCCATACATTCATTCTAGTAACACCTGCTACTATAGATATAAAAGTTCTAGCTAATGGAACTAATCTTGATAACATAACAGATATTTTTTCATATTTTGCTAACCATCTATACGATGCTTTTATAGATTTTTTAGTTTTTGGATATTTATTTTTTATAAATGATAATAGTGGTTGCCCTAATTTGTATCCTAAATAATAATTTAATACTGATCCAAATACTCCACCGATTATTGATACTAGTATAACTAAAAATATATTCATATCAAATTTAAATGCTAGTATTCCTACAAACGGTAATACTATCTCACTAGGTAAGGGAGCATTTGCATATTCAAGGGCTACTATTATAAAAATACTTATGAGTCCATAATTTATTATAAACTCTTCTATCAATAACTTTAATTCCATTAAATTTATTTCCCCTTATATTATTTATCATGAAAATTATATACTAGAATAATAATATAATAATTCATGTTACTACCCATAACAAAACATCTATTTTTAAACTAGTATCACTTAATACCACATCTGTTGGTTTTCCTTCATCACTGATATTAATAATATAATTGTGTCTAAAAATACCATATATTACAAATACAGTTGTAAATATCATATTAGGATTATCTATATTACTCGCAGAATAAAGCGCATATCAAACTATTGTACAACTTTGAACTACCATAATCATTTGATTTATTATTTCTTCATTATAATCTTTAAGTATCTTTCTATGATCACTTGCACTACTTTTTAAAGTATTTATCTCTTTCTTTTTCCAAGACCTAAATATCTCTCTGTTGTTAAATTTATAGTCTAGGTAACATTTGTACACCTAAGTTAAATATTTTTATAAAACCTTGCCCATTACTTAATATCACTGTAGTCAAAACTATAATTAAAAATAAATTTACACTTTTTATATTTTCACTTTTAATATTTTTACAAAAATGTGCTAATAATATTATTATTGCAAAACCAAAATGTATAGTCATTATATTAGCATTTATTAAATTAAATCCAACAATTCCATGCATAAAAATATTAAATAGTATTATACCAGCACTTAGCTTAACTATATCGTCTTTTCTATTAATAATAATAGATGCTATACATAAACATAATATAATCATAAACATTACAAAATATATGATATTTATATTGTCAGTTTGCATCATCTTATAATTAATCCCATTTACTCCATAAGTTGTTATTTCGTTTCCAGGAAAATAAATACTTGGGTATAAAAGCCTAAATAATATCATTTTTATTTTTTCAATCCAAGTTCCATTGAATACATACGGTGTATTGTCTTTTATTCCTGTCACTGTATTTAATAGTGATATAGAATTAGTCGTTATTATAGCTATATATGATGTTAAAGCAAAAACTGTTAAATGTTTTATATATTTTTTAAATTGAGTTTTGTATTTAATAATTAAATTTAATACGTATATATATATATTACTAACAGTTATTCCAAATAATGGTATTGCGGCTAAATCTAATAAGTAATTTTCTTTATTTTTATTTTTATAAACTAAATATATAAATAATATTATAGATAATTGAGCATATATAAATCTTTCTATACTAAGACTCATAAATAACTGTGGAAATGAAAATAAGAATATACCCATTATTGTATAAAGTGTTGTTTTATTTAGTTTTAATGATTTTAAGTAGCTGAAAATTAAAGTTATAGATATAGAACTAACTGCTATCTGTAATAATGTCAATCCTATACCATATAAATAATCAACCCTTATGCCTATCTTTGAAGATAAAAATTGGCTTATAACAAATATTGGATATGCTATAATAGAAACTATTTTTGAAAAAAGAATATGCTTGTTATTATCTTTATTTTCAACAAATATATTTCGTTCAAATAAAACTCCTGAATCTGAATCTAATATAACATCAAATGTATTTTTCGTTTCATAAAGTATAGTTGTTTTATAAAAAAATATACCTGATATTAAAGTGTATATTGTTGCCACAATAAGAAATATAATCAACTCTTCTTTATATTTCATATAAATTTTTCTTATCATTTTGTACCCCCTTTATTAAAATTTTAATATTTTCAAACTTACCAAAAACCTTTGCGAATATTAAATTAAGATATATAACTAAAACCGTATTTATTAGCACCATTATAATTTTATAAATAATATTTCCACTTATATCAAATAAATATATATATATTGGCCTAACCAATAAATATGTAAACGGGTGATATAAGTATAATGTAAAACCATAAGTGGAATATTGATTTACTAACCTATTTATATATTTTGTTTTGCCTATATTTAAAATATAATCTCTTAAGATATATAATAAATTAAATGCTATAATCGTATATATTAAAAATATAAAGTTTGGAGGAAACTTGTTTTTTTGCATATCCATAACAAACTGGTCTTTAGAAATCAAATAAATTAATATTGCACTCATCAAAGTTATTATTGCTAAATTTAATAATTTACTTATTTTTATTTCTTTTAGTTTATTATAAAAAAATCCTCCATATATCCAGAATGCATAGAATATAACATTTTTAAAAAGTTTAAGATTATCTATATTATGCATATATACTATAAGACAAGATATTAAAATCATAGGTATATATTTAAATTTATTACCTAATGCATTATATAAATTGTACATAACCGGTATAAATGGAACTAAAATTAAGTATACTGGTATAAACCATAGATGCCATGTAATAAATTCCAATGTAACACTAGGTTCTTTAAATACATTAAAGCTACTTATAACAAACTCCTTAAAACTTAAATATGTAATAGTCGTACCAAGAATATTAGCTACATATTCTATAAATACTAGAAATATTATAAATATAAAATATGGTATTAATATTCTAGGTATCCTTGAAATAATATATTTACCATATGATTTTTTATTACTTAATGAATAACTTGCTCCAGTTATAAAAAATACAACTGCCATCTCAAAAAGAAAGAAGGATTTAATTTTAGTTCCAAAATTCGGAAACCAATATAATGTATGTATAAATCCAATGATATACATCATAATTAAACCCCTATATATATCTAATTTTTCATCCCTCATAATTATCCTATATTCTTAACCTCCTATAATTTTTCCTGTACCTAAATTTAAGGTGCCTTATTGAATAGCTTAGAATATATTTAAATTCCAACCTTAATTTATATAAGTATCTGTATAAGCAAATAAAAAGGATATAACTATTATTGTTATATCCATAATTAATTACAATTTTTTGAAATTTTTGATTTTCTCAAATCATATTAACATCTACTCTAGTAATTATTAGATACTAAAATCATTTTAACATAATTTTCCATGTTTTTCACTATTTTTTACTTTTGCCTTTTTGCTTTATTTAAAGTTTTTATGTCTAATCTTTTAAATATTTATTTCAGCACAAACTATAAATGCTATATATATCAATAGATTGTTTTTTAATGTATCTATATATCATTTACTAGGAATGAGTGATTGTTTTTACCAAACATTTGTTTTAATTTTTTTACCATTTGTTTCCATATTGTGATACAATTATTTATAGATAGGAATTTCTATTTGAGATTTTAATTTATTTTATATAGTTTTATAACAGGGGGATTATTATGTTTTTTAATGATATTTTTATGGACAAAGATGTTGAAGGGTCGTACTCTAATAGCTATGATAAGATGATAAATTTAGCTAGTAGGGTTTTTGTTGATGATAATGTGGATGCTGATAGGAAAAAGGAGCTTTATTTGTTGCTTTGTTGTGCTTATGGGCAGTTGGATGATTTTGATAATAAAAAGAATTCTATTTAGTTATTGTACTAAAACATAAAAGTAATCATATTTTGCCATATTAAAAAACACCCCAATTGTTAGAATTTTGGTCCAACAATTGGGGTGCAGTACAGACTTTCATATATACTCTTTTTTAACTAAATTTAACCACAACTACATCATCAATTTTCTTTATACACTCTTTGTTAGGGAATGACTTCATACTTTTATATTCTTCTGAATTCATTATTTCATTTGCCTTTTTATCACTAACAGAATTTAGATTAAGACCTATGTAATACTTAATAAATTGGTTAAAATGGTAATCTGAAAAGAATATGCTATTGCCATCTGTCCCTGTAACATGTCCAATATACTCACTGTAATTACCAGGTGTATTATGAGTATAAGGACTTCCTGCAAATAGTACTGGAGTAGAGGGATTATATTCTTCGCTCATCTCTAATCTATCAACCACCCTTACTGCTAATGAATACTCTTTTTCATATCTTTGATGCATATTTAAGTATGATATATTAGCAACTAATATAAAGTTCCAAATGATTATCCAAGTAATAACTAATGGTAAACTATAAACTATTTGTTGTAACAAATTATTTATACCTTTTTTAATCGATATTTTTTCATTTAAGGTAATTATAGCTACAAATAAAAGTGACCAAGACATCCTCATAACCATATGATATGCCGTACCCTCTGAAATAAAATATGCAAATCCAGTAATAAAAGGAATACTAACTAATGCAATTAAGACTAATATTAACTTTAATATATCTTTATAAATCTTATTTAATTTAATTAAATATAATAACATAATTCCTGCAAAAACAAATAACAATAATATTAGACTAGAAAATGAAGCGTCATATCCACCTGTCACAACTTTAGGTAAATTTTTAAATTCCGTTAATATGTTTAATATAGATTGTTTATTAATAGAAAATCCTTGATCTGCTCCTTGATAAGAACCAAGACCTCTGTGTAGTATAAAAATAAATACTTTTAAAATAATAAAATATAGAACCATTCCAATAAGTGCCATAATTACAAATCTTATAGCATACTTTATGTTGTCTACAATATCTTCATCCTTATTAAATACTTTTAACATAATAACTAATAATGATAAAAGTACAGCAAATCCTAAATTAACTTGGTATATTCCTATTGCAAATGCTAACATAACTCCTGCAACAATATATCCTCTTTTATATTTTTTAGTTATAAATACAGCTAGTGCCGATAACATCATCCCCATCATATATCCATCGGCTAAAAACATATATGAAAATGTACTTGTGACTACAGGAAATGTTACGATAATAGCTGATATGGCTATTGCACTAGACATCTTTTTTATTTCTAAGACGTTCACAATTATAGCACATGTTATACCTATAAATACTAAAGATAACATTCCTATTACCCATGGTATATCTACTATAGAAGATAATTTTTGAGATTCATTTAAAAACCATCTTCCCATATGTATCCAAATTTTGTCTCCTTTGAAGTTATACATACTATCCCAGTTTGGCAATACATTGACGAACATAAATATATGAGTCAATAATCCTAAAACCATCACTGTTATAAATGCTACTTTTTCTACATTTGAAATTTTAGAGCATATTTTTCTAAAATCAATTTTTTCAGTATTTTTTATTTTGTTGATAATCGTACTCATTTTGCTCCCATTCTATAAAGTTTTATTTTTTGTATTTACTCTGTGAATACTTAATATATTCTATATTATTTTCTATATTTTTACAATTAAAACAATTTTTCTACTCCATTCGCTAGACATTTTTTATATTTAAATAAGTTAACTATAGATAACTTTAGATAACTTTAAAAAGAGTATAGACTTTCGTCTATACTCTTTTAGGAAGATTAATGAAATTATATTAATTGAATATTATTTTGTGAATAAGTTATTTATAGTTGACCAAACTTGAGCAGCTATACCTTCACCTATTTGAGTCTTATTTGTTATAGTTGGGTTTTTAGCTTTTATTACTGATTGTTGCTCAGCATTTACAGCATTAGTAGCTAATACTACTGGAGAATTAGTTTGACCAGCTAATACACCTGCAGATAAAGCATCAACTAATCCTTGGTTATCTGATTTAGCAACATATAAGTTTTTCATATTATCAGCTGTAGCAAATTCTTTTATAACTGCAGCATTAGTTCCTTGTCTATCAGCACCTGATAATCTTTCTGTAGCATTAGTCATACCAGCATCTTTTAATTGAGTTTTTATAGATTCTGGAGCTCTATCAGCACCACCTATTATATATGATTGAGCAGCTTTATTTCCTGATATATAATTTATTTGATCTGTACTTAATCCAGTTTTATCATTAGCTAATAATATTGGATTAGTAGCTCCTTTTCTAGCAGCGATCGGTGCTATACTCATAGCATCTGGCTCTGCGTATCCACCAGCAACGTATACAGTTCCATCTAATTTAGGTTCCATAACTTTAGCTATTGCTAAAGATGTTTCGTATCTATCGTCACCTTGTATTCTAGTTACAGTATATCCTTTAGCCTTTAATTGAGTTTCAACAGATTTAGATATAGTGTTTTCTCCACCTATAACATATACGTTTTTAGCTCCATTAGCTGGTAATACTCTTGCTATTTCTGCCATAGTCTTATCATTAACTTTATCTTTTCCAGTTAATAATATTGGAGCAGTCTTACTTGCAGCAAATGGAGTAGCTGTTAATCCATCAGCTAAAGCAGTTCCTGAAACTAAAACAACATTTTGTGCTGAGTTATTAGCTGTAAATGTAGCTTTACTTACTTGTACCGCTGTATCATATCTATCAGCACCAGCTAATGTTTTTATTGGAGCATTGTTAGTTAATGCTTGTTTTAATGCAGTTAAATCATTGTTGCTTCCTGATATAACTGTTTTAGCAAATGCACCGTCAGCTACATTTGTAGCTAAGCTAGTAGCATTCGTCATTTCTTTAGTTTTATCCACTGGGAATGTTATAGTTAATGTACCGTTTGTAACATCACCTATAGTAGCATTTCCTGCTGGAGTTTGTATAGCATTGTAGTCTTTTATAAATTTATATAATTGATTTCCTGCATCTGTAAATCTACCTATTGAAGAATCATATAAGTCTTGTGCTTTATAGCTAGTAGTTGCAACTGCTTTATAGTCAACACCATAGTTTCTATTAGCTTCAAAATCACTTGGTTGTCCATTTTGAGCTATTTGTAAATTTTCTCTCGCAACTTCAAATCCAGTTACTACTGTATCGTCATTAGTAGCAGCTTGTTCATTAGTTGTTACACCAGCTATTACTTGTCCATCTTTATCTAAGTAGCTTCCTGATTTATCTTGAGAATATATAGGAGCTTGTAAGTTAAGTTCAGTATCTCCTGTTTTTAATGTTAAAGGAGTTGTATTATTTTTTAAAGTTAATTCTACTGTATTATCATCAACTTTTTTAGTATCAGTTATAAAATTATTTGTTAATGCTTCTAATGCTGTATTTGTAGCATTAGTTATATCTTGAACATTTGTTTTTATAGTTTCTAGAGCAGCTTTTGCAGCTTGAACATTAGCTGGTGTTATTAATTCAGCAGAATTACCTGCAGCATCAGATTTAACAGCAGCTGCTGCTTTTTTTACCGCTGCATCTGCTGCTGTTAAATCAGCTGGAACATTATCCTTTGCAGCTGTTATTGCAGATGTTATTGCTGTTTGTACTGCTGTAACTTTAGTTTGTGCATCAGTTGCTTCACTTTTCGTATCTATTACTGCAAGAGATGCTGTATCTAAAACATTTGTTATCTCTTCTTGAGTATATTTTCCTTCTTTCCAGTTAACTATTTGTCCATTAACTGTGTTATGTCCATTATCTATTACTTCTATATTTAAAAATCTATTATCTGTATTATTTAGTTGTGCTAAAGCAACATCTAATTGATCCATATCTGTTAAGTTAGATATGTTATTTTTAGCGTTCTCACATTTTACTTGTATAGTATAAACACATTGTCCTGCTACAGCTTTTGTTAAATTTTGTTTTTCTGAATTTTGATATGTTACATCCTTTAACATATTTGCTTCGTTAGTATACTTAGTGTTTAAAAATCCTTGTATTTCCCCTTTTAATTGATTAACTGCGTTAGCATCAGTAGAAGCTATTACTTGATTATCTAAAGTATCAGCAAAAGCTAAGGCTGGAGCTACTGAAGTTGCCGCACTAACTGCAGCTATTGTTATAGCCATATTTCTTTTTTTCATAATATTACCCTCCGATGTATGTTATTTTAACATCTCTCAGACCTTTGTATCTCTCACAGGACTAATCATAATCTTAGAAAACATTTTTTTCAACGGTTTTAGCTAATCTTTCAACTTTCCAAAATCCCCTTTTTTCGACATTTTCTAACATTCAAATCCATTTTTTTACATTTTAATTTCTCTATATACTGCCATTACATAGCTAAAGCTATCCCCTTTTTTCGACACTTTTCCCCTTTTTCATTGAAAACACTACATTTTCAAACAAAAGATTCAATTTCTAACTTTATCATTTCAAACATTATTCACAAATATTTTTCTAAATCTTAACCACATTTAACTATTCTTCTTATATGATTAACGCTCATTTTATATTCCCTAGCTAATATAGATGCATTAACTCCATTAAATCTTTTAATAATTTCTTCATTCCTTTTATCCCTTATAGCGCTACTATAAGTTGGAACATATAAACTGTTACCTCCATATAGTTTGCATATCTCTAAATATACTTCTTCACCAACTAACTCATATAAAGCCTCTAAGTCTTCTCTTATCATACTTTCCTCCTGTTTTTTATTATTTTCCTTACTTTTTCCTTCTATTTATATAGTAGTGTCACTAAATACCTCTTTCCACAAAAGTATTTGAGAAACATATATCCCTTACATAAGTTGTCAACCTACATTATAACTACATATAATTTTTCTCACCTATTATATAAGTATAAGCAAGGCAACTTGCTAAAATAACTTAGCTAATTGCTAAGAATATAAGGAGGATTATTATGGCGGTAGTAGTAACTAAAAACCCATCAGGACTTAAATTAAGATATGATTGTGGAAAGGATGATGAGACTGGAAAAAGCATAGTTAAAAGTAAAACTTATGCTAATATATCACCAGATGCACTAGACCAAAATGTATATGATGTTGCAGCAGCAATTTCATCACTTCAATCTAATACTCTTTTAAGTGTATCTAAAATAGACACTAATACCTTATCAGAATAAAATTACTTATTTTATATGTTATTTAAAAAATTTAATTATTAAAATTAGGGGGATATATTATGGAAATAAAAAAGAAACTTGTAATGACTTTTAAAACTTTAAATGGAAAAAATTTTTCTTTATCAGTAGATGATCCTAGAGAAAATCTAACTGAATCTGAGATAAAGTCTGCTATGACTTTAGTTTTATCAAAAGGTGTATTTATTGTAAATGGAGAGGAATTAGCTGCTTTAGTAGATGCTAAGGTAGTTCAAACTGATACTACTGAATACGACTTAGTTGTATAATTAGTTGGAAGAAAACTTGCAAAATCTGATTGCTAATGTTGGCTTTCCTATTGCTCTTTCTATGTATTTATTAGTTAGAATAGAAGGAAAGCTAACTAAACTAACAGATAGTATTAGTGAACTCTCTAAAAATATAGGGGCTGTCTCTAAATAGAGGCTAGCTCCTTTTTACTTTTCCTATACTAAGTAACATTAATAATTAATAGACTGAAAATGAAGTCTTTTTCCATTGTAGCAATAATGCCTATATCCAGTTTCTCCATCTCTACATTTTGCAACTATTAAATCAACTAGCTTTATTCCATTTTTCCTAGAATTTATAACCTTATCTCTATTTGTACCTATAGCTTTTATAGCATCCTCAAAATCAGAATTAACAGGTTCATGAATATATACTACATTGTTGCTATCGTGAAATATAGCCTTACTATCTCTCATTGGTCTCTCTCCCCAAGGTCTAAAGTCCTTCATCTCATCATTTAATTGACTAAGTTGAATAACAGGTATATTAAAATCTAAAGTAATATTTTTAAGCTCCCTAGATAAACTAGCCACTTCTCTTTCTCTATTTTGCATAGTAGATTCAACATTCATAAGCTGAACATAATCTATAATAACTAAATCTGGCTCTAACTCTCTTATTCTTCTTTTTAATGCACTAATAGTGCTTATCTTATCATTTATATACATTAAGTTTTGACTAGAGTACTCCTTAAAAGTATCTATAACCAATTTCCACTCATCTTCTTCTAATTGCTTATTCTTCATTTTCTTGGTGCTAATTCCAGTCTTTTTTGTAATATTTCTCATAAAAACTTGCTCATTACTCATTTCCCTACTAATAAATAATACCTTTTTCTTTTGAAAAACACAGTTTAACATAATCTGAAGAGCTAAAGCAGTCTTACCAACACCACTTCTAGCAGCAATAGTTGTAAGCTCACCTTTAAATAACCCTCCTATAATATTGTCCAAATATTCAACACCAAACTTTATTCCCATATCTTCATCATTTTCTAAATAATCAAGCAATCTTTCACAAATATCTTTAACACTATCATTATAATTTTGAGTATTTTTATTTAAAATTTCCCTCATTCTTTTCTCAAAATTATATACAACCAAATCCATATCTTCATCATCACCTAAGTCTTGAAAAAGATTAGTACAATTTTTGATAATCTCTCTTCTTAAATACTTGTCCTTTAAAATTCTAATATGACTATCTATAGAATAATTTTCCCCAATAGCTACCATATCAGTTAAATAGCTTATCTCTATATTAATATATCTGTCCTTAAGCTTTGTATATACACTTTGAATATCAATAGCCATATTATTTTTATACAAAACTTTCATAACATCTAAAATATACTTATGAATATTTATAGTGAATAAATCCTCATATAATTCCTCTAGCTTAAAATTTAATGTATTATCACTTATTAAGCTCCCAATAATACTTTGCTCTATATTAATAGCATCAAACTTCTTCATAGTTCCCCCTAATAATCAAATTCAATTTCCCATTCTTCATCAGACTCTTCTTTTGAATAATTTAAAATTTCTTCATTCAAATACCCTTCAAACTTATTGCTAAATAAAGTTTCAGGTCTTAAATATTTTTGCATATCACTATACATCCATTGTTTTGACTTAATATCTATAACTTTCTTAAAATCTTCTAACTCAAATCCTTCATTTACCCTTGCCTTAATAAGGCTTTTTGTTTTATTGGTGGTTGGTTTAAAATTCTTTTTACAGGTTTTATTAAAATAAGCAATTACATCAATACATATATTATTTATTTTTTTATTTATATTATCTTTTTCTAAGTTGCCTTCTTTAGTTACACATTTATTATCATTATTAATATCACTATCTATATAATCTTTAAAATCTTTATCCCCTAAATCCTTAAAATCACTAATATATAATACTTCGCTTAAATTTGTATCATTATCATTTTTAGTTATTATTTTTGTATCAACTTTAGTATCATGCCTAGAGTCAGTTATATATTTATATATAGAACATTTATTAGTTTTATTGCCTTTAACTACCCTACTAATAATACCTAACTCTACAAAGCTTTTAATTAATCTTTGCACCTTACCCTTAGAAAAACCAAGCTCACTAACTGCCCCACTTATAGTAAATGTAAAATACCCAGCTTCAAGTTTTTTGTAAATATTATTAGCATTAACCCTCCTCATAAGATAATGATTAAAAATAATCTTGTCTACATCCTTAATTGGATTAAACCTAAGGACTCTAATATTTAACTTACTATACATAAAATCCCCCTTTAAGTTTCGTATTTGTTAATTAGTTTTATCTTTGTTATCTTTAATTAAATTGTAGTTCTATTTATGTTAACTTTCAATATATTTTTAATATTTTTTACTAATATTTGTTTTTTAGTTTACACCAACGAAACTTTATACTATACTTTAAGTATGGTGAGGTGGATTTAAAATGACTTTTGGACAAAGATTTAAAGAACTTAGGATTCAAAAAGGTCTAAAACAACAAGAGTTAGTAGATGATTTTAATAAGATATATGGTTATACATTCACAAAGTCAGCAATATCTCAATATGAAAACGACAAGAGAAAGCCAGAAACAGAAGCACTTAGAGATTTCGCCCTGTACTTTAATGTATCTTTAGATTACTTACTATGTATAAATGAAGACAGAGATATTAATATAGATATAAAAGACCAGTTCTTAGATTTTGTTGAAGAATTCTTTAAAAACAAAGATGTTAGTAGAGATGAAAAGGACAAGCTATTTAAAGAGCTATCTACACTTTATTTTGATTCATTAAAATAGGCTACGCAACGCGTGGCTAATTTTTCAGCTTAGTGCAAAACATATATTCTGTATATTTACGAACTTTTGCACTATATATACTATTTATTTGAATTTTTGTTATTTTAGTTATTTGATGTCATTTTAAACAATTTTAATTATAATAATAAACTCAGGGGGATTTTTTATGTTTAGTGAATGTAAGCTTCTTAAATTTGAAGGTGAAAAACCTACGTCTAAGGACTTTGATAAGATAATGGAAATTGCTAGTGTAGTTTTTTCTAGTGATAATTTTAGTTCTGAAGAAAAGAAAGATCTTTATATGAAAATTAGTCTTATGTATGAAATGTATAAATAAAAGCTAGGCAAATGTCTAGCTTTTATTTTACTTGTTTTAATTATATATTACATATCTTTATAAGATTGTAATAGTCTTATATAATAAATTACTGATGTTCGTGAACATGACATTTATGACAAAGTGCTATAAGATTTTTATCCCTACAGTCACTTTTGCAACTATTTATATGATGAACTTCTAGTTCCTATCTTCTGTTAGAAAAATCTTTGCCACATTTTTCACATTTCCAATTGACCTTTTTTCTATAGGTTCTAGATAATTCATTCCAATTCTTAGGATACTCATTATCCTCTTTTATTATCCAACTTTTAATTTCAACATCTTTTGGTAAAAAACTCTTTTTCCTTCTGTTTTCCTCTAAAAACTTTTCTAGAGAAAATCTATTATAAATTTTATCTTTTTTAGCATAGTTATGTCCCGCTTTTTTGTAACCTTCATAGTCTAATTTTCTAAGACAAGATCTACATACCCTTATATGAGAAGAAGTATTCTTTTCCATAATACAATGTGTTTTTTTATTAATAAGAGTTACATTAAAGTTTTCATCATGTTTTCTAGTTATAACATATCTATCTATTTTATTTTTATCTTTTCTTTCTTGTAATGTATCTCACCATTCTATATGATATTTATATTCATAATCTGATGTATAATATTGATCTCTAACATATAAAACAACATTTACATTACCAACCCTTGTTCTATCTTGCGATAATTTCATA